>JANODH010000226.1:0-6526 GCA_031412595.1 Sphingomonas sp.
GCGTCGAACATCCCGACGGCGACATCATCGATGTGACAGCGGACCTGCCCGAACATTTCAACGCGACGCTCGACGATCTGGGCTTCGACATCGAGACGGGCGACGTGCTCGTGCTGGACGAAGTGAAGTTCTCCGCCACGCCCGAAGGCAAAGCGCGGGCGGCGTTGAACAAGGCAAAATCGGCCCGCAAGGAACGCAAAGGCGAACGGCGCGCGCGGGGGCAGACTGCGGCGCCGCCAAAGAAAAAGCCGCCCGCAAGGAAGAAGTAATGCACCCCGATCCTAAATTTCGCTGGGAAGACCGTGACGCCATGCGCGCCTTTGCCCGTGAAATCGGGTTCGGGATGCTATTTGCGGCCACCCCAGACGGCCCGCGTGTGGCGCACATCCCCTTTGTTTTCCTCGACGATGATCGGATCGGGTTCCACATTTCGCGCGGCAACGGCATCGTCCGGGGACTGGAAAAGGGCGAAGCGCTGTTCGTCGTCAACGGGCCCGATGCCTATATCAGCCCCGACTGGTATGGCATCGAAAACCAAGTGCCGACGTGGAATTATCTCAGCCTTGAAATGCAGGGCACGGTCACGAAAATGGATCGCGACACGCTGATCGCACAGGCCGATGCGCTCTCGCTGCACAATGAAACCCGTTTGGCACCCAAGCCCGTATGGACGCGCGGCAAGATGGCCGACGGGCTGTTTGATAAAATGCTCGGTGGCATCTGGGGCTATGAAATGCGTGTGACCGCCTGGCGCGGCACGAAAAAACTCGGGCAAAACAAACCCGCCGAAGCACGCCGTCGCGTTGCCGACGCACTCGACGCGCGGGGCCAGCGCGCGATGGCATTGCTGATGCGCGACCTCGCGTGACCACACGGCTCGCGATATTCGATTGCGACGGGACGCTCGTCGACAGCCAGCATAATATCGTCATGGCAATGACCGATGCGTTTGCGCAGGCGAAGCTCGATCCGCCCACGCGCACCGCCACACTCAATGTCGTCGGGCTCAGTCTGGTCGAAGCCATGCACATGCTGCTGCCCGACGCCGACCATAGGTTTCACACGACGATGGCCGAACATTACAAACAGGCCTTCTGGCGGCTTCGCGACAATGGGCTGGTCGAAGAACCGCTTTACGACGGCATAACCGATGCGATCGACGCGCTCGAGGCGGACGGCTGGCTGCTGGGCGTTGCAACGGGCAAATCGGACCGCGGACTTGCGCTTTGCCTCGAACATCACGGCCTGACCGACCGCTTCGTGACGCTGCAGACGGCGGATCGTCACCCGTCGAAGCCGCATCCCTCGATGATCGAAGCGGCGATGGCCGTTGCAGGCGCGAGGCCGGAAAACACGATCATGATCGGCGACACCAGTTTCGACATGCTGATGGCGCGAAATGCCAATGTCCGCGCGCTCGGCGTCACTTGGGGCTATCACCCGGCGGAAGAATTACACGCCTCTGGCGCGCATGCCGTCATCGACCACCCAAGCGCGATCATGGAAAACATATGACCGAACCGGACCCCGCACGCGCACGTTTTTATGCACTTGGCCTGATCCGCCTCGCCGGCGTCGCGCTCGCGTTTCTCGGCATCTCGATCCTCGCCAAGCGCTGGATCGAACCGGCGGAGATCGTCGGCGGGCTGTTTCTGGTCATGGGCGCGGTCAATGTGCTTGTTCTCCCGCTAATCCTGGTCAAGCGCTGGCGGACGCCGAAGGAATGAGGCGCTTCTGGAAAGCCGTCACGGTCGCGGACGGCACGATCCTGCTCGACGGCAAGCTCGTCAGGACGCCAGGGCGGATGACGTTGCAGCTGCCGACGGCACGGCTTGCCGAAGCTGTTGCCGACGAATGGCGCGTCGTCGGCGACGAAATCAAGCCGCACGAAATGAAACTGACGGGCCTCGCCAATGCCGCCGTCGAGCGCGCGCCGACAGTGCAAACGCTGGCCATTTACGGCGAAACCGACCTGCTATGCTATCGCGCCGAGACGCCGCCCGAACTTGCGGCGCGCGAAGCTGAGGTCTGGGATCCGCTTCTCGACTGGGCACGCAAGCGATTCGACATTGCATTTACCGTGACCTCGGGGATCGTTCATGTGTCGCAACCGGCCGAAACCGTGAAACGCCTAGGCACCGCTGTTGCCGCTTATGACGATTTTCATCGCACAGCTTTGTCGCCGCTGGTCACGATCGGCGGATCGCTCGTTGTCGCGCTGATGCTGGCCGAGAGCGCGATCACGCCCGACGCGGCGTTCGATGCCTGCCATCTCGATGAATTGTGGCAAGCCGAGTTGTGGGGCGAGGATTGGATGGCGACCGAAGCTCGCGCGGCGCGGCGCGACGATTTCCTTAGTGCAGCGCGGTTTCTGGCGCTGTTATGACGGGCGCGTTAGCCCGCGGATAAAGCCGATCAGGCTCGTCTGTCGGCTGCGCTTCAGGCGTTCGGCCGCAAGGATCGTTTTTACCTCTGCAAAGCACCGGTCGACATCATCATTGACCAAGACATAATCATAGCCATCCCAATGCGCGATTTCGGACCCGGCGCGGCTCATGCGCGCTTCGATCACGTCGGCGCTGTCGGTTGCGCGGTCGGCAAGGCGGCGGTGCAATTCGTCGATCGACGGCGGCAGGATGAAGACGCGGACGACATCGCCGCCTGCCTGCTGGTAAAGCTGCTGCGCGCCTTGCCAATCGATATCGAACAAAACGTCACGTCCACGCGCGAGGATCGCATCGACCGGCGCATGCGGCGTGCCATAGCGGTGCCCGAAAACATGCGCCCATTCGAGGAATTCGCCCGCTGCAACCATGGCGCGAAACCGTTCGAGATCGACGAAATGATAGTCTCTGCCATCGACTTCGCCGGGCCGCATCGGGCGGGTCGTTGCCGAAACCGACATTTCGAGCCCGTTATCGGACGCCAGCAGCTTTCGCGCGATCGTCGATTTTCCGGCACCCGACGGTGACGAGAGAACGAAAAGCAGGCCACGGCGGGCGAGCGGGAAAGTCGCGGGCATGAACGCTCATGCCGTCACCCGTCGTCGGCGTCAACGCATCCGGCGGCGATCAAGCAGCTTCTTGGCAACATAGGCACCGCCGAGGACAAGCCCGAACGGACCCATGCGACGCAGCGCACCGGCAGCCAGTGTGCCGATGACCATCCCCTTCAGTCCGCCCGAACCGTCACGCTGGTCGATCTCGCGCCCGACAAGCGCGCCAATGACTTTACCAATCATGTTGTTTTCCCTGTCCCATTGAAGTTCATGCCGATCATATCTGCTGGACTCACGAGCCGGTCAAAAGTTTCGCCGTCGACCAGATTAAGCGCCAGCGCCGCTTCTTTAAGCGTCAGGTTTTCCTGATGCGCATGCTTGGCTATTTTCGCGGCTGCATCATAGCCGATTTCGGGCGTCAGCGCTGTTACCAGCATCAGCGAGCGGTCGACGAGTTCGGCGATGCGCGCCCGGTTTGGTTCCAGCCCATCGACACAGCGTTCGGCGAAACTGGTCATCGCGGTGCTGAGCAGATCGATGGAGCGCAGCACATTTGCCCCGATCATCGGCTTGAATACATTGAGTTCGAGATGCCCCTGCATCCCACCGACCGTGATGGCCATATGATTGCCGATCACCTGCGCGCACACCATTGTCATCATTTCGCACTGCGTCGGGTTCACTTTGCCCGGCATGATCGAGCTGCCGGGTTCGTTTTCGGGAAGGTTCAGTTCGCCAATCCCCGCCCGCGGACCGCTGCCCAGCAGGCGAATGTCGTTGGCGATTTTCATGAGCGACACGGCGAGTGTGTTCAGTGCGCCCGATAGCTGGACGAGCGCGTCATTGGCGGCAAGCGCGGCAAACAGGTTCGGCGCCGGACGGAAAGGCAAGGCGGTCAGCGTCGATATCTCCGTTGCCATAGCGGGACCGAAATCAGACGGTGCGTTCAAACCGGTGCCGACGGCTGTGCCGCCTTGCGCAAGCTCGAGACAATCGTCGATGGCGGCATCGATCCGCGATTTCCCCGCAACCAGCTGCGCGACATAGCCCGAAAACGCCTGGCCCAGCGTCAACGGCGTCGCATCCTGCAAATGTGTGCGGCCGATCTTGACGATATCGCGCCATGCGCTGGCTTTTGCTGAAAGACTGTCGCGCAGGATATCGATGCTTCCGAGCAACCGACCGTGCACCGCAATCATCACCGCAACATGCAGTGCTGTCGGGAAGCTGTCGTTCGACGACTGGCTCATGTTCACATGATCGTTCGGATGCACCGGCGCCTTGCCGCCGCGTGTGCCCGTCAGCGCTTCGTTGGCAAGTCCGGCAACCACTTCGTTGACGTTCATGTTCGTTTGCGTGCCGCTCCCGGTTTGCCAGATCACCAGCGGGAACTGGTCGTCATGCTGCCCCGCCACGACGGCGGCGGCGGCGGTTTCGATGGCTTCTCCCAGCTTCGCGTCCAGTCCATGAAGGCGGTTCACCCGAGCTGCTGCCTGCTTCACGACCGCCAGTGCGCGGACGATCTCGATCGGCATCCGTTCACGGTCGCCGAACGGGAAATTTTCGATGCTGCGCTGCGTTTGGGCGCCCCAATAGGCGCTGGCGGGAACGTCGATGGCTCCAAAACTGTCAGTCTCGGTGCGCGTGGCGCTCACTTCTTGCGCTTGAAGTCCACCGCGACGACATTCGATCCGTCTTCGACAGGCTCGAACGGCGCATCATTTTCCGCAACGTCATGTTCAGCAGGGCCATCGCCATCTTGCGCAACCTGAAACTGCAGCGCAAAATTTACGGCCGGATCGACAAAGCCGGTGATCGCCGAAAAGGGGATAAACAGCCGTGCCGGGATGCCGTTGAAGGTCAACCCGACTTCGAACGCTTCGGAATGGACCTTCAAATCCCAGAACTTGTTCTGCAGCACGATCGTCATTTCGTCGGGGAATCGCGCTACCAGATGCGCCGGGATATCGACGCCCGTCGCCGTGGTCTTGAACGTGATGTAGAAATGGTGACTGCCCGGCAGCATCCCGTCGTGCGGAATTTCGCCGAGGACGCGACCCACCACGGCCCGCAGCGCTTCCTGGACGATGTCGTCATACGGAATCAGGCTATCGGGCAGTGCGTCAGTCATTCCCTGTCCGTAACCTATGCGGCAAAGCGGTCAAGACGCGTTGCGCGCCCGGAGCGAGCGACTATAGGCACTCGTCATGCGCACAGGCACAGTTCATCGCAGCACGAACGAAACCTCGATCGACGTCAGCGTCAATCTGGACGGCACCGGCATTTATTCGGTCAGCACGGGAATCGGCTTTCTCGATCACATGCTCGAACAATTGTCACGCCATTCGCTGATCGACCTGACGGTGAAAGCCGTCGGCGATCTCCATATCGATCAGCATCACACGACTGAGGACACCGGCCTTGCGATCGGTGAAGCGGTTGCCAAAGCGCTTGGTGATAAGCGCGGGATCGTGCGTTACGGTTCGGCCTATGCGCCGATGGACGAAACGCTGACGCGCGTGGCGCTCGACATTTCGGGACGGCCCTACTTCATCTGGAAAGCAGCGTTCACGACCCAGCGCCTGGGCGAATGGGATACCGAACTGATCGAGCACTGGTTCCATTCGTTCGCGCAGACGGCGGGCCTCACGCTCCACGTCGAATGCCTGTATGGACAGAATAACCATCACATTGTTGAAAGCTGTTACAAAGCGCTGGCTCGTGCAATGCGCCAGGCAGTCGAGATCGACCCGCGCAAGGCCGACAGCATTCCCTCGACCAAAGGAGTCCTCTGATGCCGTCATCCCAGCGAAAGCTGGGATCCCTCGTTTTCAGGAGATCCCAGCGTTCGCTGGGATGACGATCATGGCGGGCGTTGCACTCATCGATTATGGCGCAGGTAATCTTCAGTCGGTCTTGAATGCCCTGAAAGCGGCAGGTGCGAGCGATATTGCCGTAACGTCTGATCCCGCCGAAATATTGGCTGGCAAGCGCATTGTCCTGCCAGGTGTCGGCGCCTTTGCGCACTGCATGGGCGCGCTGTCGGCGATACCGGGCATGATCGACGCGCTTAACGAAGCGGTCATCGATAAGGCGCGCCCGTTTCTCGGCATTTGTGTCGGCATGCAGCTGATGGCTGACGAGGGGCGCGAACATGGCATCACGCCGGGGCTCGGCTGGATATTGGGCCATGTCGCGGCGATCACGCCCACGCCCGCGATCAAAGTACCGCACATGGGCTGGAACGATGTAACACCGACATGCGACCACCCGGTCATTGCGGCGGGCGAAGCTTATTTCCTTCATGGCTATGCCTTTGAAGGATCGGGTGTAATGGCGACAACCGATCACGGCGGTCAGCGGGTCGCTGCCATCGGGCGCGACAATATGCTGGGCGTGCAATTTCATCCCGAGAAGAGCCAGAGCTATGGCATCGCAACACTGCAGCGGTTCCTGAAATGGCGGCCGTGAGATGAGCCTCATCGTGTTCCCCGCCATCGACCTGAAGGGCGGCCAGGTCGTTCGCCT
>JANODH010000227.1:0-1785 GCA_031412595.1 Sphingomonas sp.
CCGCGACCTGCGTGGCAACGCGACAATGCCCGATGGATCGACGGCAACGCTTGACGACGCTGGCAGGATCGGCGCTTGGATCCTCGGCGGTGCTCGTTTCGGGAGTTACGATGCCGCTGTGGATCGGCCTGAAGTACGGACAGGTGAAGTGCACGTGCTTGGCGGGCTTGACTATCGGCTTGCGCCTACTGTCGCGCTTGGGATCTTTGGTGGTTACAGCGATACCGATGCCCGGCTGACACCCGACAGCCAACAGAGCAAGTTGCAGAGCTTGTTCATCGGCGGTTATGGCACGGCGAGCGCTGGTCCATTTTATCTCGATGCGTGGGGCAGCTACACTGACCTCGACTGGAATTTGCGCCGCTCTGTCCGAATTGGTTTGTTCGCCGAGGAAAACCTTGCCTCGACCAAGGGTCGCATTTGGGCAGCCGGAGCATCGACGGGTTTAAGCTTCGACCTTGGCGGCTTCGAAGTCGAGCCGTTCGCTGCTGTCCGTTATGCCGATATTCGCGTCGACGGCTTTAGCGAAAGTGGCGGCCCCGCCACAGGCCTCGTCGTTGGCAACCTCGACCGTGAATCACTGCGCAGTAACGCGGGGTTGCGTATCGGGGCCGATTTCGAAGTCGGCAGTGCAACAGTACGTCCGCAAGTTCATGGCAGCTGGTATCATGAGTTTCGCGATCGCCCGCAAACGATCAATGCCAGCTTCATAAATTCGGGTCTGTCGACTGCGCCGTTCGGGTTTACGGCAACGCGGCTCGATGACGACTATTATGGTGCCGGCGCTTCGATCAACGTTTCCGGTAAAGGCGCGTTGTCGATGGTTGCCGATTATAACGTGCAATTCGACAAGGATCGGCAACTTCACGCCTTTACCGTCGGCGCGCGCCTTGCGTTCTGATCGATCAACAGCAGCAGTGGCGACTTTTGCGATACACGCAGGGGTCGTCGCTGTGCTGATGATGCCGTCGGTTGCGCCGCCACGCCCTGTGCCCCGCGCGCTTGCCGTGTTCGATGTCTCGGCGTCTGCTGCGATGTCTGACGTAAAACCACCCGAAGCACCACAACCCGACCCGGTCGAACCGACCGCGCCACAGCCGGTGATCGTTCCGCCGCCCGTCGTCCCGTTACCCACGCCTAATGAGACAGTGGTCGCGATGCTCGAACAGATCGACGCTGCGGCATCGGGCGGTGCGTGCGATCTTACGGATCCAGTTCAAGCTGCGTTGCGTCAAAGCGAAAAAGTCGCTGAGAGTCTGCCGCAAATTCCGCAAACGCGTCGTTCGGTAGCCAATGCAATCATGGTTTGGAATGTCGAATGGGTTGCTTTGCACGAGACCCTCGATTCTGCCGCTATGGCCGCCATTCGCGACACGGTTGCCGGGACAGTTGCAGCCGCGTCAACTGAATGCCGCCTTCAGCCGCAGCGTGGACCTCGTCTAATCCTATTGCCGGGCCTGCGCGAAACGATGGTGCTTGCACTGGGCTCCGGTGTTTGGCGCTGGCAAGATTTGCTCGACACGGCCCGTACCGAAACCGGCAAGCCGGGCACACCGACGTCTGCTCCATCTACCACGTTATTAGCAGGCTTGGATCGTGCATCCATTGCTGGCCGATGAACGTAGCTAAGCGAAGCGTGACCAAATTGAACGCTGGGGGAAGAAGCATGAACCCGAAAACAGGAGAAAGTTAATGTCGTTGTTGAGTAAGCTAGCGGTGACCACCGCAACTGGCGTGTTGTGCTTGTCGGGCATCTCGCCTGCTTTGGCGTCCAGCCACCGCGAA
>JANODH010000228.1:0-2267 GCA_031412595.1 Sphingomonas sp.
TCTGCGCCCACGTCGGCAGCTTTGGTGAAGATACCACCACCCAGACGGGCGAAAATCGAAATGAGCGAAGCACCAAAAGCAAGTGCGACCAGCGCGTCGATCACGATACGGTCATTCGGCAAATAACCTGCCGGACCGATCAGATAGTAGAAGAAGCCGGCAATCGAAATCAGTGCTAATCCCGCGACAAGCATGCCGGTGATCGCGCCCGCGCGGAACGCCATTGTTAGCCCCTGCTGGAGCCCTTCGGATGCCGCCTGTGCCGTGCGGACATTGGCACGAACCGAAATGTTCATGCCGATAAATCCGGTCGCGCCCGACAGGATGGCACCCAGCAGAAAACCGACCGCTGACGTCAGCCCGAGGAAATAGCCCACGAGCACTGCAACGATCACGCCGACAACCGCGATCGCGCGATATTGCCGCGAGAGATAGGCTTGGGCGCCCTCCTGAATGGCCGCCGCGATTTCCTGCATCTTGGCATTGCCTGCCGACGCCCGCAGCACCTGCCCGCTTGTGAAAATGCCGTAGAGCACGGCAAGAAAGCCGCAACCAAGCGCGAAAAGAACCAGATTCATAAGCCGGAAATCCCCTTTTATCGTCGGCAGGCCGCGCTCGTGCGGCGCGGTTCTTCTTCTGTGCTATAACGGGGAGCGTTCAACGATTGCAACCTCAACCATGTGCGTAGCCCAGTCGCTCTGGCAGCGGGACCGGCCCCATCCTGTTGTAAAGGCTTAGACCGGCACCGATACTGAACGCTCCGATGCGGGTCGCAGCAACGGGAATCACAGCATCCTGTGGTGCGGCAAACAGAAGTTCATAGTCATCACCGGCCGTAACGGCGGCCATCACTTCGCCGACATGCGGAATCGCATCGAGTTCGATCGCCAGCGCCAGATTACTTGCCATCGCCATACGCTGCGCATCGATCAGCAAGCCATCGGACACGTCCATCATGGCATGAACAATGGGCGCGAGGGCTTGTCCTTCGGCGAGACGCGGCGCCGGGCGGCGATAGGCAGCCAAATGGTCAGGATCGCCCGCAAGTCCGAGGCCAGCCCGCCCGATCACGCCCGTTACATAAAGCACATCCCCCGCCTGCGCACCCGACCGTGACGGCGCGATCGCACTGCGGCCGATTGCAGTCAGTGACAGCACGCGTGGCCCTCTTACCGTGTCACCGCCAAGAAGCGCGACGTCGAATGCAGCAAGCGCCTCGCCAAGGCCGCGCACAAACGAGATGTCCCAGTCACCGTCGCTCAGTGGATAGCCAAGGAGCACCCCGACCGGCTCTGCGCCATTTGCCGCCAAGTCCGATAGGTTCACCGCGAGCAATTTCCACGCGATGTCTTGCGGCGGGTCGCTCGCCAGGAAATGCACGCCTTCAACGAGCATGTCGTGCGTGAAAACCAGATCGCCCAGCACGGCTGCATCATCCATCAACCCCCGTGCTGCTGGATCCGTGGCCAGCGGTCGAAGGAGCGAAAGGAATTCGGCCTCGTTCACCTCAGCCGTCGGAAACCCGTTCGATATCGGCGCCCACCGCGCTTAGCTTTTCTTCGAGTCGTTCATAGCCGCGGTCGAGGTGATAGACCCGCTGCACTTGCGTTTCGCCCTTGGCAGCGAGCCCTGCGATAATCAGCGACATCGAAGCGCGCAAATCAGTCGCCATAACGGGTGCACCGAACATTTCCTTAACGCCGCGCACAACCGCCGATCGCCCGCGCACGGCGATATCCGCCCCCATCCGCGCCAGTTCGGGGACGTGCATGTAACGGTTTTCGAAAATCGTTTCGGTAAGCACGCTGGCTCCGTCGGCGAGGCAAAGCATGGCCATAAACTGTGCCTGCATGTCGGTCGCAAAGCCCGGATAGGGCGCGGTCGAAAGTGTGAGCGGCCCGAGTTTGCCATCGGATTTCACGTGTATCGTCGATTTTGTGGTCTCGATTTCGACGCCCGCTTCTTTCAACGCATCGAGCGTTGCGCCCATTTCGCTCGGATCGGCATTGACCAATTCGATCTCGCCGCCGGCTATCGCAACAGCACAAGCATAGCTCCCGGCTTCGATCCGATCGGGCATGACGGCATAGGTCGCCCCGTGGAGCCGATCGCGCCCTTCGATGGTCAGGGTCTCGGTGCCGACGCCATCGATACTGGCCCCCATGGCAATCAGGCAGCGGCACAGATCGACGATTTCGGGTTCGCGGGCTGCGTTCTCGATCACGCACGTCCCTTTGGCGCGCACAGCGGTCATCAGCGCATTTTCG
>JANODH010000229.1:0-3140 GCA_031412595.1 Sphingomonas sp.
GCGTCGGTGGTGTTTGCGGGGCCTGCTATGGCCGCGATCTGGCCCGCGGGACGCCGGTCAACATCGGCGAAGCAGTCGGCGTCATTGCGGCGCAGTCTATTGGTGAGCCGGGCACACAGCTGACCATGCGTACCTTCCACATCGGTGGCGCGGCGCAGTTGAACGAGCAGTCGAATATCGACGCGCTCGCCGACGGCAGCTTCGAATATCGCGACCTGCGCATCATCAAGGACAAGGCGGGTCGCCGCGTGTCCTTGTCGCGTCAGGGCGAAATCGCGATTGTCGATGCCGATGGCCGTGAACGTGCGGTGCACCGTATTCCTTATGGTGCGTACTTGCTGTTCGATGACGGCGCTCAGGTAAAGCAGGGCGATCGTCTCGTCGAATGGGATCCGTTCACCATGCCGGTGATCACGGAAACCGGCGGTATCGTGAAGTATCAGGATCTTGTCGAGGGGCAGACCCTGATCGAACAGACCGACGAAGCCACCGGCATCGCGCAGAAAGTCGTCACCGAATACCGTCAGGGCCGGACCAAGGAAGATCTGCGTCCGCGCCTGACCTTGCTTGGCGAAGACTCGGCCGATGCCGCGCGCTATATGCTCGCGGTCGGTGCCACGCTCTCGGTCGAGGACGGAGCGACCGTGTTCGGCGGTGACGTGCTTGCCCGCGTTAGCCGCGAAGCCGCAAAGACTCGCGACATCACGGGTGGTCTGCCGCGCGTTGCCGAGCTGTTCGAAGCACGCAAGCCCAAGGAAAATGCGATCATCGCAAAGGTCAGTGGCCGTGTTGTTTTCGGCAAGGACTACAAAGCCAAACGCAAGATCGGCATTCAGCCCGAGGACGGCAGCGACGTCGTCGAATATCTGATCCCGAAGTCGAAAGTCATCGACGTTCAGGAAGGCGATTACGTCAAGCGCGGCGACAATCTGATCGGCGGTTCGCCCGATCCGCATGACATTCTCGAAGTCATGGGCATCGAACCACTCGCCGAATATCTGGTTGCCGAAATCCAGGAAGTCTATCGTCTGCAGGGCGTGAAAATCAACGACAAGCACATCGAAACGATCGTTCGTCAGATGTTGCAAAAGGTTGAAATCACCAACGGCGGCGACACGACATTGCTGGCGGGCGAACAGGTCGACCGCACCGAGATGGACGAAACCAATGCGAAGCTGACCAAGGGTCAGACACCTGCGGAAGGCAAGCCGGTCCTGCTGGGCATTACCAAGGCGTCGCTGCAAACCCGCAGCTTCATCTCGGCGGCATCGTTCCAGGAAACGACGCGCGTGCTGACCGAAGCTTCGGTTCAGGGCAAGAAAGATACGCTGACGGGCCTGAAGGAAAACGTCATTGTCGGTCGCCTCATCCCGGCGGGCACGGGCGCAGGTCTGAACCGTCTGCGTGTGACGGCGACGAGCCGCGATGCGGCGCTCCGTGCGCAACAGCGCGACTGGCAGGCGTCACTGATCGCACCGAACAGCGCGGCCGAAGAGCATGAAGCCGAACTACGCCAGCCCGTCGAAGCTGACACCGGTGACGATGCGCTCGGTGAAGTGATCACATCGGGCCACGGCACCGATGCCGATGCAGGCGATTACCTGAACAGCTGATCACTTTACGGCAAGAAACTAACCCCGTCGCAGCGATGCGGCGGGGTTTCGTTCGTCCCAATCTGGATCATCACACACGTCGTTTTTATCCTAGATTGAACGATTAAATTAGCTTAATGAGATATTAACAAAGGGTCGTTCCGCGGTCGTAGCATAAATGCACGGCAAGCATGTTTTTGAAACAAGGAACAGACGATGAAAAAATTTGCATATCTTTTAGCCGCAGTTGCTTTGGCGCCGGTGTCGGCTTTCGCACACACCACATCGCTGGGTTACGTTCCGGGCTTTGCTGCTGGAGAAGTTACGTTTTGGACGGGCTCGTACGAGCATGGTGGTACGGTCAGCAATGAAGGCACGTTCACGCTAACCGGCGTTACGAACCCATTATTTTCATCCACGATCAATGCAAACGTCCTGCCTGTAAATTCGAAGCCCGTCGGCCTCGTCGACGGCACCAACAACTTCTTTTGGAACCAGGTTGGTAGCACCTACACCTTCCCGAATAGCGTCGACCCGAATTTATTCGGCGGCGTCGTTCACTGGCAGGGCATTAAGTTCACTGGTCTTGTCGCCGGCACCTATGATTTCGGCTGCGGAACAACCTGCGGAAGCACGCAACAATGGGCATCGTTGTCGACTGTCGGCGGGGCTGACGGCACAGTCCGGATCACGCTTACATCGCGCGATGTTGGCGGGGCAGTTCCGGAATCATCCACTTGGGCGATGATGATCGCAGGCTTTGGCATCGCGGGCATGTCGCTCCGCAGCCGTCGTCGCAATGCGGTCGCTTCGCTCGCTTGATCTTCTGACCGAAACGAAATCTCGATACCCCGTCGCAGCAATGCGGCGGGGTTTTTCGATAAGCGCCTTATGTACCAGTTTGACGCAACTCTGCGCGATGTCGCATTTGTCCTAGAAAGTTCTTTCGGCGAAGCTTAACGTTTTATTAACGAAAAAATCGGTCGCGCCGAGTCGTGGATTAATCTGCGACGTCTCTTGGGTCATACAGGGAATGCGATCATGAAGAAATTCGTTGCTGCATCAGCGTCGGCCGTATTGCTGGCGCTTAGTTCAACGGCCAGCGCTGCCGGTTTTATCGCTCTTGAGGGCTCCGACGCGACGTCCTTCCACTTCGATGTCGGCTATTCGGTTCAGCTGTTCAAGTATCTGAAAGGCGCATCGTCCAAGTCGGTGCTGGTCTATAATCCTTTCGGCACGCTCAATATCGACGCCACGACCAGTCAAACAAACACCTATGTGACCTCGCTGGCCGGTGTCACGTTTTCTGATTACAGCGCGATTTACGTTCAGCCGGCAGGCGGATGTTGCTCGCTAGCGACGACAGTTCTTGACGGCTTCGGTGCTGCCATCAACACGTTTATCGCCGCTGGCGGCAACATTGCTTTTGGCGACTATATCGGTGGTAGCATGGATGGCGTCGTAATCGGTGGTGCTGGGGCACCCGCTGGCACGATCCAAGGCTCCGGCGTGAGTAACGGCGGCGTCGGTGGTGGCCCAGGCTGCTCA
>JANODH010000230.1:0-3544 GCA_031412595.1 Sphingomonas sp.
TCGAGTTGCGACGAATAGACGGTGTAGCTCTCGACCTCGTTGAAATTGTCGAAGAGGAACGGGTCGTAAAAGCCGTACATGTAGGCGCGGCGGCCAAAGCCATAATAGGGGCGGCCGAAGCCATGGCCGTAGCCGCCATAACCGAAGCCCCCGAAGCGACCAAAGCCACCGTAGCCGAAGCCCGATCCTGGCACGCTGCGAACCTTTTCACGACCGCGGTCCACGCCGTAATCGAGAGTCACAATCAGGTTTGCCGCCGCCGTATTATCCGTGCGGCTGTAGCCATAGCCGCTCAACCGCTGCGCGACGAGGCCTGCGTAGTTTTGAAACTCGAGACCACCATCGAGGCGGGGATTATCCGAAACAATCGCATAGGTCTGCCCTTGCGCGGCCGGCATTGCCTGAAAGCGGGATACTTTTGCCTGAAACGGCGTGGCGCACGCGCTGACAGCAAGGACCGCAACCGGCGCAAGAAATTTAAGATTCGACAGCATGGCAAGTTCCTCGAACGCGACTCCAACGGGAGCTTGGGGCAAGATTGCGTTGTTGTCACTGAACAGCGCTTGAACACAACGGCTTGCCGTTATTTTTGTAGTCCAATCGTCTTGTATGTTTGAGCAAGAGTCGGCGCAGCAAGCGCCGTTGCGCGTGCACCACCCGCAGCAAGGATCGAATCAATTTCGCTCGAGTGGCGCAATGCTTCGAATCGCATGCGAATCGGATCGAGAGTTGCCACGAGTGCATCGGCAAGCGCCGTCTTGAATGGCCCGAATTGCGACCCGCCATATTGCGCAAGCACTGCATCGATGCTGCGGTCCTCGAGCGCCGCCATGATGCCGACCAGGTTGCGTGCTTCGGGGCGATCTTCGAGCCCAGCCGCTTCACTCGGCAATGGTTCAGGATCGGTTTTTGCCTTGCGGATTTTCTGGACGATCGTGTCGGCATCGTCGCTCAGGTTGATCCGGCTCATATCACTCGGGTCCGACTTGGACATTTTTGCGGAACCATCGCGCAAACTCATTATCCGGGCGGCGGCTGGCGGAACGATGGGTTCGGGCAGCGTGAAAATGTCTGCCGCAAAGTCGGTGTTGAATTTCGTTGCGATATCGCGCGCGAGTTCGAGATGCTGCTTCTGGTCTTCGCCGACGGGAACATGCGTCGCCTGGTACAGCAGTACATCGGCGGCTTGCAGCACGGGATAAGCAAACAGTCCGATGCTCATGCCTTCGCGATTCTTGCCGGCCTTGTCCTTGAATTGGGTCATCCGATTGAGCCAGCCGATTCGCGCCGTGCAAAACAGTAGCCAGGCAAGCTCGGCATGCGCTGGCACGCGCGCCTGATTGAACAGGATCGATTTTTCGGGATCGATCCCGCTCGCAATCAGTGCGGCTGCCATTTCGCGCGTGTTGGCCGCTAGCGTCGCCGGCTCGTTGTGAATTGTGATCGCATGGAGATCCGCAAGAAAATAAAGGCACTGTCCGCCTGTCGTATGCGCAACGTCGTCTTGCATGCGCACCCAGTTACGGATGGCGCCGAGATAGTTGCCGAGGTGGAGATTCCCCGTCGGCTGAATGCCCGAAACGACGCGCATTATTTGGATTTCCTTCTGAATTGATCGCGCAATTCGCCGAGTTTTACAGCCCCCAGCGCCAGCACGGCGACGCAATAGACCGCCGCGCCCGCGCCGCATAACAGCACAAGTGCCAGGACGCGTTCCTGCCAGCCGCCCGCCATATATGCATCGGCAAGCGGGTTCAAAAACCAGAGCACGACACCCATCATTGCGCCCGCGGCAATGATCCGGATCGTCTTGGTTTTCAGGCGCGCGTCGGCTTGAAACTGGCCTCGCTTGTCGAGCCACCAGTACAGCAGGGCGACATTGACCCAAGCGGCAATCGCCGTTGATGCGGCGATCCCGACGAAACCGGCATTCAGATAAAGCACGGACAAAAGATTTCCGACGAGATTGAACAGCATCGACACGATAGCGATGCGCACCGGCGTTTTGGTGTCCTGCCGTGCATAAAAGCCGGGTGTCAGCACCTTGATGAGGACATAGGCAGGAACGCCGATTGAAAAGGCTGCGAGTGCGCCCGCTGTGCCTGCTGTGTCTACTGTGGTGAATGCGCCGTGCTGAAACACCCCGCGGATCAATGGCGTTGCGGACACGACGAGCGCGACGGCAGCAGGCAGCGCCAGCAGCAGCGCCAGTTCGACCGCCCGATTCTGGGTATGCGCCGCTGCCGCGCTGTTTCCGCCGCTGATCTGGCGCGACAGACTAGGGAGGATTGCGGTGCCGACCCCGATGCCGATGAGCCCCAGCGGCAACTGGTTCAGACGGTCCGCATAGTAAAGATAGCTGACGGCCCCTTGCTCGAGAAAGCGCGCGGCAAGCGAAGTCGAGACAAGCAGATTGAACTGGATTGCACCCTGACCGATTGCGGCGGGCCCGATCAGCCACAGCATTTTCTTCACATCGGGCGACAATTTGGGGAAGCCAAGCTTTAGCATGACCCCCGCACGGCGGCAGGACCAGATGAGCCAGATCAACTGAAGCACGCCTGCCACGGTAACCGCAATCGCCTGGCTTTCGGCGGTCTCGGCAGGCGTTCCGCCACGAAACATAAGAATGGCGACGATCATCGCAATATTGAGCAATACCGGCGCGGCGGCATTCACCCAAAAGCGGTTCAGCGAATTGAGGATGCCGCCCATCAACGAGACAAGCGAAATCAGGCCCAGATAAGGAAAAGTGATCCGAGTCAGGTGCGTTGCCAGCGCCAGTTTCTCAGGACCACCGTCGGGAAAGCCGCCGGTCATGGCGTGAACGATCGGGGCCGCTGCCACCATCATGATGACCGTGAAAACCACAAGGAACGGCAACAGCACTGATAGAACATGTCCGGCGAATTCATTGGCAGCGGCAAGCCCTGCATCGGCCTTTTCCTGCTCGGCCTCCGTCATCCGGCGGTTGAACATGGGCACAAAAGCCGCGGCAAATGCGCCTTCGGCAAAAAGTGCGCGGAAAAGATTGGGCAAGCGCCATGCGATGAGAAAGGCATCCGATGCCATGCCTGCGCCAACGAAGCGGGCCATCAGCATATCACGGACCATGCCGAGTACGCGGCTGACGAGCGTAAGCCCGCCGATCGAAGCCATGGCGCGGACGAGGTTCATCGCGTCCGCGCGATGGCTCAGGCTTGGCCTACGGGCGAACCCAGTTGTTCGGCTTGGGCGGCCTGCGCCAGATACAATTGCCCGAAATCGATTGGCTCCAGCATCAGCGGCGGAAAGCCACCATCGCGTACGACGTCGGCCAGCGTACGACGGGCAAACGGGAACAGGATGCGCGGTGCTTCGGCAAGCAAAAAGGGCTGCAGCTGATCGGCGGGAATATTGCGCAGTGCAAACAGCCCGGCATAGGCAACCTCAGATCGACGTGCAGTTCAACATCGCGTCGGGTCAGGTCGGTGACGACATGTATGAAGTGATCCTGAAAATCGACGTGAAAGCGTCTGCGGCGGAGAAAACTGCCTTTCAGGTC
>JANODH010000231.1:0-6647 GCA_031412595.1 Sphingomonas sp.
GGGCATTTTGCGACGTTGCTACGCGGGACCGTCGAACGCCTGCTGCCGCGTCACGATGTCTATATTACGGACTGGCGCGATGCCCGCGATGTGCCGCTGAGCGCAGGCGGCTTCGATCTCGACGATTATATCGACTATCTCGTGACGTTCATGGAAAAAATCGGTCCGGGCGCGCACATGCTGGCGGTCTGTCAGCCGTCAGTGCCATGCTATGCGATGGCTTGCCTGATGTCGGCGCAAAAAAATCCGTGTCGTCCCAAAACCCTGACGATGATGGGTGGCCCGATCGACACACGCGAAATGCCGACCAGCGTGAACGAGGTTGCCACCGAGCGGCCGCATGCATGGTTCGTCCAGAACGCCATTCAGACCGTGCCGATGATGTATGCCGGTGCCGGGCGGCGCGTTTATCCCGGTTTCCTGCAACTGACCGGGTTCCTTGCGATGAATCTGGGCAGTCACATGCAAAGCCATTTCGCGATGTTCAAGGATCTGGTGGCGGGTGACGAGGACGCGGCGGATTCGACGAAGGAATTTTACAACGAATATCGCAGCGTGTGCGACATGACAGCCGAATTCTATCTGCAAACGATCAGCACGGTATTTCAGGATCACGCTTTGCCGAAGGGCGAAATGTTGCATCGCGGCAAGCGGATCGATCCGGCTGCGATTACCGACATCGCAATCCTTGCCATCGAAGGCGAACGCGACGATATTTCGGGGATCGGTCAGACCAAGGCGGCGCTGAAAATCTCAACCGGGCTTCCCGACGCAAAGAAACAATATTTCCTTGCGCCGGGCGCCGGGCATTATGGCATTTTCAACGGCAGCAAATGGCGCGACACAATCGCACCGGTCGTTGAAGCGTGGATCGCCGACCACAATTAGCATGAGAGCGTTCGACTAAAGCGCAACCGTTGCGACTTTGTCTTCGTAATCCTTCTTGGGATCGATGCCGATCAGCATCTTGATCCCGGCCACGATGCTTGAGGCGTCGATCCAGATTTGTGCTTCTTCCGCGTCGAGGCGAATCAGGCAGATCTTTGGGTCGTCCTTGCTTTCGTACCAGGCAGCAACGAACGGGTTCCAGAGACGATCGATCGTCGCTCGATCCTGCGACGTCGTTAGCTCGCCATGGACCGTGGCCCAAACGTCGTGCCCTTTGGATACGAAATGCGCCATTGCGCGAGCGCCTGATCCGATTTGCTGATACAGTGCATTTTCGGTCGAGGCGAAAAACCAGATCGGTCCACCTTCATCATTTTCGGTTTGCGCTGTCATCGGCCGGGCATGACCATCGTCGCCTGCGGCAAGACCCAGAAACATCGTGCGATCGGATTTCAGAGCTTTCCAGAATTTCGATTTGATTTCGGCTTCGTCAGCCATTGTTGCATCTCCAGCTATTGGCGAGAGATCAACAACAGCTGACCGAAACAGGTTCCCTTACAGCACTTCGAACAATCCGGCTGCGCCCATCCCGCCGCCGACGCACATCGTGACGACGACATATTTGACGCCGCGGCGTTTGCCTTCGATCAGGGCATGGCCGGTCATCCGCGCGCCGCTCATGCCGTAAGGATGGCCGACCGAAATTGCGCCGCCATTGACGTTCAGGCAGTCCATCGGAATGCCGAGCGTGTCGGCGCAGTAAAGCACTTGCACGGCAAACGCTTCGTTCAGTTCCCACAGGCCGATGTCGTCCATCTTCAGGTTGAAACGTTCGAGGAGCTTCGGGATCGCGAAAACGGGACCAATGCCCATTTCGTCGGGTTCGGTGCCGGCAACTGCCATGCCGACATAGCGGCCGAGCGGCGTCAGGCCTTTGCGGGCCGCGACCGACGCTTCCATGAGAACCGAAGCTGAAGCGCCATCCGAAAGCTGCGACGCATTGCCTGCTGTGATCACTTTGTCGGGACCAAGTACGGGGCCAAGCGCCTTCAGTCCGTCGAGCGTGGTATCGGCACGATTGCCTTCGTCTTTAGCCAGCGTCACTTCTTTGTGCGTGACTTCCTTGGTCTCCTTATTCGTGACCGCCATCGTTGCCGTGACGGGCACGATTTCGTCGTCGAACTTGCCTGCGGCCTGTGCCGCCGCCGTGCGCTGTTGCGATTGCAGGGCATATTCGTCCTGACGGTCGCGGCTGATGCCGTATCGCGACGCGACCATTTCGGCGGTGTGGAGCATCGGCATGTAAATGTCGGGCACCATGGCAACGAGTTCGGGATCAGCGCCGACGCGCATTTGCGGGGTTTGCACCATGCTGATCGATTCGACGCCGCCGCCGATGCAGACGTCCATATTGTCGACAATGATCTGCTTGGCCGCCGTCGCGATCGCCATCAGGCCCGATGCGCACTGACGGTCGAGCGACATGCCGCTGACGCTGACGGGCAGTCCGGCACGGAGCAGCGCATTGCGCGCGATGTTGCCGCCCTGCACACCCTGCTGCAGCGCAGCGCCGAAGACGACGTCCTGCACTTCGGCCCCGTCGATCCCGGCGCGCTCGACAGCGGCCTTGATCGCGTGGCTCGCGAGCGTCGGCGACGGCAGATTGTTGAACGCTCCGCGATAGGCGCGGCCGATCGGGGTGCGGGCAGTGGATACGATAACAGCGTCGCGCATTTCAATTACTCCTGATTGATCGTCATCCCAGCGCAGGCTGGGAACTCATGAGGGTTAAGTGCATTCATTCGTCATGGGATCCCAGCTTTCGCTGGGATGACGTGTGGTTAGATAAAAAATTGACTGATCCACTCGGTGATGAGGGCTGGCTTGTCCTCGCCTTCGATTTCGAGGGTGAATTCGGTCGTTTGCTGATACTGGCCGGGGCGCTTTTCGGCAATTTCGAGCAATTTGAAATGGCCGCGTACGCGCTTGCCGCTGCGCACCGGGCTTAAAAATCGCGTCTTGTTGCCGCCATAGTTCACGCCCATCTTGATGCCGTCCATCCGGGGCATGTCGGCCATCTGCGTGAGAACAGGCATGAGCGAGAGCGACAGAAAGCCATGCGCAATCGTGCCGCCGAACGGCGTCAGCTTGGCCTTTTCCGCGTCGATGTGAATGAACTGTCGGTCGCCAGTCGCATCGGCAAATTTATCGATCATGTCCTGACTGACAGTTAGCCACTCGGACGTGCCGACAACGGTACCGGTCATTGCCTTCAACTCGTCGAAAGTGACTGCAGCCATAGTGCATTCCTCGCGCAATAATATTACAAGACCTGTGAGTCCCGCGCGCCGTGCTTTACGTCCGCGAAAACCGCCGAGTCAAAAGCCATGTATGCCGCAACGTCCGATTTCGCCCGATTGCACCGTGCGCCTGAACCCGATGTTCTGAAATCGCTGCTCGCACGCGCAGCCGTCGACGACGGCGAGCGCGCGCGGATCGTCGGCCGCGCGACGGGATTGCTCGCTGATCTGCGAGCAGCGCAATCGAGCGGTTGGGTCAACCAGTTCTTGCAGGAATATCAGCTGAACACCTCCGAAGGCGTTGCGCTGCTGTCGCTCGCCGAAGCGTTCCTACGGGTACCCGATCCCGAAACGGCGGATGCGCTCATCGCCGATAAGCTGGGCGATGCCGACTGGAAAGCACATGCCGGGAAATCGGCATCTGGGCTCGTCAATGTCGGCACCTGGGGGCTGGTAATCGGCCGCGCACTTGTGTCCGATAAAGAGGACGCAGGCGTTTTGCGCCGCCTGATCGCGCGGGCGGGAGAGCCATTCGTGCGGCAGGCCGTGGGGCAGGCGATGAAAATGATGGGCGAAATCTTCGTGATGGGCCGCACCATCGACGAAGCGACGAAGCGGATGACGAGACCCGAAAACAAGGGGTTCACAGCAAGTTTTGACATGTTGGGCGAAGCCGCGCGCACTTTTCCCGACGGGCAGCGCTATCTGAAATCCTATGCCGATGCGATTGCGGCCGTCGGGGCAAACCCCGGTGCGGGGCATTCGATTTCGGTCAAGCTGTCGGCGCTGCACCCGCGTTACGAAGTTGCGCACTGGGATAAATGTGTCCCCGAATTGATTGCGATGGTCGAAGGACTGGCCGTCCAAGCGGCGCGCGCTGGCATTGCCCTGACGATCGATGCCGAAGAGTCCGAGCGGCTCGAAATGAGCCTGGCGATCATCGAGGCGATAGCGATGTTGCCTGCTCTGAAGGGTTGGGACGGGCTCGGCATGGCCGTGCAGGCTTACGGGAAACGCGCGCGGCCGGTCATTGCCTGGGCCGACGATCTCGGCGCGCGGACAAGGCGGCGGATCGCGGCACGTCTGGTAAAAGGGGCCTATTGGGACAGCGAGATCAAGCGTACGCAGGAAGCGGGCTTGTCCGATTATCCGCTGTTCACGCGCAAGGCCGCGACTGACGTGAGCTACATGGCCGTATCGCGCGACATGCTGGTGGCGACGCATATCTATCCGGCGTTCGCAACGCATAATGCGCTGACGGTTGCGACGATCCTCGAGTGGGCGGGCGCATCACGCGATTTCGAATTTCAGCGGCTGCATGGGATGGGCGAGGGGCTTTACGAGCGGCTCGTGCGCGAGGATGGCTATCATTGCCGGATCTATGCGCCCGTGGGCGGGCACCGCGATCTGCTGGCTTATCTGGTTCGTCGCTTGCTCGAAAATGGCGCGAATTCCAGTTTCGTGCACCAGCTGGCCGATGAAAATCTGAGCGATGCCGATTTGCTGGCCGATCCCGTCGCGAAGATTGCAGCCGTTGGCGGGGCGCGGCATCCCAGTATAGCGTTGCCGGTCGACTTGTTTCCGGGGCGGCGAAATTCGCAGGGTATCGACCTTCAGGATCGGGCAATTTTGGCGGAGACTGTGACGGCTCTCGGTCTTTCCAGCGCAAGCTGGGATCCCTCACGAATGGAGGGCATTGCGTCGTCACGGGGTCCCAGCTTGCGCTGGGATGACGCAGTGGGAAAAGCTCAAGCAGATTTTCCGAATTGGTCTGCGTCGCCGCTCGAAAGCCGCTGCGCCGCGCTCGAACGCCTGGCCGATCTGCTTGAACAAAACCGCACCGAACTGATGGCGATCCTGGTCGACGAGGCGAAAAAGACGATCCCCGACGCACTCGGCGAAGTACGTGAGGCTGTCGATTTCTGCCGCTATTATGCCGCGCAGGCGCGCACTGCATTGCAGCCTGTCGAACTGCCGGGGCCGACCGGCGAGCGTAATGTGCTGCGCATGGCGGGGCGCGGCGTGTGGGCCTGCATTGCGCCGTGGAATTTTCCGCTCGCCATTTTTCTGGGGCAGGTGGCGGCAGCACTCGTTACCGGAAACACTGTTATCGCCAAGCCCGCACCACAAACGCCGCGCATTGCCGCGCGTGCGGTCGAACTGGCGCATGCGGCAGGTGTGCCCACTGATGCACTGGTATTGCTCGCTGGCGGTGCGGAAGTCGGTGCTGAATTGGTGGCGGATGTGCGTGTCGCGGGCGTTGCGTTTACCGGTTCGACAGCGACAGCCAAACGCATTGCCCGCTCCCTGCTCGACGACGATGCGCGACCGATCGTGCCGCTGATCGCCGAAACGGGCGGCATTAATGCAATGATCGTCGATTCGACCGCGCTGACGGAGCAAGTCGTGGCCGACGTCGTGACGAGTGCCTTCCGGTCGGCAGGCCAGCGCTGTTCGGCATTGCGGCTGCTGCTGGTGCAGGACGATGTTGCCGAGCAGACGCTGGAAATGCTTGCCGGGGCGATGGATACGCTTGTGCTCGGGGATCCTGCCGACCCCGCGACTGATGTCGGGCCCGTGATCGATGGATCGGCCTACCGGCGGCTTATGGACTATCGCGCAGGCAAAAAGGCCGACTGGGTTCACGCATTGGCATCAGATCAGGCGCTGCTCGTCCCGCCCACGATCATCCGCCTGAATTCGATCGACGACATCTCGCAGGAATGGTTCGGCCCCATCCTGCATGTCGCGACATGGAAAGCGGGCGAACTCGAAGCGACTGTCGCGAAGGTCAACGCCAAAGGCTTCGGCCTGACGATGGGGCTGCACAGCCGGATCGCCCGTAACGCCGAAACTGTCGAGGCTCTGGCAAAAGTGGGCAATCTCTACGTCAACCGCAGCATGATCGGCGCGATCGTCGGGTCGCAGCCGTTCGGCGGCGAAGGTCTGTCGGGAACGGGACCGAAAGCCGGCGGGCCGCATTATCTGGCGCGCTTTAGTGTCGAGCGGGTAACATCGACCGACACGACGTCGGCAGGTGGCAACGCGACGCTGCTCAGCCTCGACGAGGTTGGCTCATGAGGCGCCGTCGGGTGTCAGCAAACGTCCGTCGGGCGCTGCTGTAAACGCGATCTGTGTCGGATTGGCGAGGCGAATGTTTTCAGCTTCAAAGCGGTGCAGAATGGCAATGCTGATTTTGTGACGTGTGTCGAACACCGTGTCGTAGTCTTCGGAATGGACATCATATTGCAGCTCGAAATCGAGCGCTGACGGGCTGAACGTCAGCAGCGCACACCGGACCAACGTGGCGGGCGGACACGACGCGACAACCTCCCTCATCATCTCGGGAACACGATCGAGCACGGCGACCGGCGTGCATTGGACGAGCCCGAAACTCATCACGATCCGCCGCCGGTTCAGCCGGGCGAGAGTGTGAATTTCTTTTTCCAGCAATTGCTT
>JANODH010000232.1:0-2289 GCA_031412595.1 Sphingomonas sp.
CCCTTAACGATGGCCGCGCGCAGGCCTGCTTCATGCGTACCACCATCAGGTGTGGGTATCGTATTGCAATACCACGAGAAACTGCCGTCACTCCAGAGCGGCCAGGCCACCGCCCACTCAACACGACCCTGCGCCTCGCCGGGAAAATCCTGGCTACCGGCGAAGAATTCCGCCGTTGCGCATTCGCGCGTGCCGACCTGTTCGCGCAGATGATCAGACAGACCGCCGGGGAACTGGAACACAGCGTCGGCTGGCGTATCGTCCGAAATCAATTCGAGCGCGCATTTCCAGCGGATTTCGACGCCCGCAAACAGATAGGCTTTCGACCGGGCCAGCTTGTGCAGCCGCGCCGGTTTGAAACTCAGGTCCCCGAATATCGCCGCGTCAGGCACGAATGACACACTGGTCCCGCGCCGATTCTGCACCGGCCCCAGCTTTTCGAGCGCACTCATCGTCTGCCCCTGCGCGAAGCGCTGGCGAAAAAGCTCCTTGTTCCGCGCAACTTCGACGATCGTTTCGGTCGAAAGCGCATTGACGACGCTGACGCCGACGCCGTGCAGTCCGCCCGACGTCGCATAGGCCTTGCCATCGAACTTTCCGCCCGAATGGAGCGTCGACATGATCACTTCGAGCGCTGATTTTTCGGGAAACTTGGGATGCGGATCGACTGGGATGCCGCGTCCGTTGTCGATCACGGTCAGCCGGTTCCCCTGCTCCAGCGTGATTTCGATCCGCGTCGCATGCCCCGCAACCGCTTCGTCCATGGCATTATCGAGGACTTCGGCGGCAAGGTGATGATAGGCTCGTTCATCAGTCCCGCCGACGTACATGCCGGGTCGGCGACGGACTGGCTCCAATCCTTCGAGGACCTCGATCGACGAAGCGTCGTAACCGGTTGCAGGCGTGGGGGACGAAGACGCAAATAGATCAGTCATTACGGCGCGGTATAGAGACGCCTCGCCAAGGCTTGCAAGCCGCCTGAATGCTACCGAACGCGGGGCCCGCCAAATGGCATCGGCGGCGCGGCGCGGCGGTCGCGGCGTGGCATCTGTGCCTGATAAGCCTGACCGCAATGCTGGACACAATAAGGAAAGCCGGGATTGACCGTATTTCCACAAAAATGGAAATCGGGTTCACCGGGGTGACCAAGCGGCCATTTGCAAATCTTGTCGTTCAAATCCAGCAACGTTGTCTTGCCCGCCATTTCAGGCGCAGGCTTTGCCGGCACGAGGCGACGCGGCGGTGCCGGCGTCGATGGTGGCGCCTGATCGCCTGGACCTTGCCGAAGAAATCCGCCCGGGCCGACCGACCGAAGCTGAGCGCCTGTTGGACCCGTAGGTGCCTGCGGGACGTAGACGGGGGCAAAGCTGCGCGGCGCAGGAGGGGGCGACGGCGGGGTTGCAGGTGCTGCTACTGGAGGTGGAGCAACTCGCACAGGCGCAGCTTTCGCTGCAGGTGCGCTTGTCTGCTCATTAGCCTTCACTGGCGAGGGGCGTGACTGCAGGCCAAGGCGGTGGGCCTTACCGATTACCGCGTTGCGACTGACGCCACCCAAATCCTCGGCAATCTGGCTGGCGGTCATGCCCTTTTCCCACATCGTTTTGAGGCGATCGATGCGTTCGTCAGTCCAGGACATGCGTTTTCCCTAAATTCTCGATCCAGCGCCTTGCGGGTAACCGTTCGAGTGCCTAACCGGCAATGACATGAGTACCGTTCCCCAAAAGATAATCATGAACGAGCCGGGAACGCCGGTCATTCGTCGTATCAACTGGATTGGGTTGAAGACGCTCTATATCAAGGAAGTGCGTCGCTTTTTCAAGGTCCAGCTGCAGACGATCTGGGGACCGGCGATTTCGACGGCCTTGTTCCTCGTCATTTTTGTGGTCGCACTCAGCGGCGTGAAGAGTAGCGTCATGGGCCGCCCCTTTGCTGATTTCGTGGCTCCGGGGCTGATCATCATGGGCATGATGCAAAACGCTTTTGCCAACACAAGCTTTTCGCTGCTCGTCGGCAAGATACAGGGTACGATCGTCGATTATCTGATGCCGCCACTTTCAACGGGCGAACTCCTCGCGGCGATGGTCGGCGGGGGGATTACCCGGGCGCTGTTCGTCGGGCTGGCGGTGTGGGGCGTCATGCTGCTCTGGCCGGACGTGCACGTGATGCCGATGCATCTCTGGGCTGTGCTGACATTCGGGCTGCTTGGCTCAATGATGCTGTCGCTAATGGGCGTCTTGACGTCAATCTGGGCTGAAAAGTTCGATCATGCCGCCGCAATTACGACATTCG
>JANODH010000233.1:0-1625 GCA_031412595.1 Sphingomonas sp.
AACCCGCCGCCGAAATCCTCGCCCATGTCCGGCTGTACGAAATCGTGAAGCATCGAGCCATAGGCGCGGGCCATACGATGCGATTGGTCGATCGTGAGGAACGGATAATGGCCGCGCACTTCGACGAGAAACGCTTCAAATTCGCCAATATCCCCACCGGGTAGCTTGGCTTCGCGTGTTTGCCCTGACTTCAATCCCAGTTTCTCGACAGCTTCTTCGGCAAGGTGGCGTGCGGTCGTTATCTTCCCGCCGAAAACCGAAAGGAGGGCTGGGCCGCTGTCGTCAAGTTCGAGGACGTAATCGCGCGTAACTGCATTGGCCTCGCTTGCGCCATAGTCGTATAGCGGCCGCACGCCTGAATAAGTCCGAACCACATCGGCAGGACCGATCTGTTTGACGAAATATCGGTTTGCGGCTGCGCAGAGATAATCGATTTCCTCTGCACTGATTTTCGCGTCTTCAGGCTTTTCGACAGGCACATCAGTGGTGCCGATCAGCGTTTTGTCGCCTTCATACGCGATCGCGAACACGATCCGCCGGTCGGGCTGTTGCAGCATATAAGCCTGATCATGATCGAACAGCCTGGGGACAACGATGTGGCTCCCCTTGATCAGGCGAACGCCGCTGCGGGCGTTCGCACCGGTCAATGCTAAAGCTTCGGCGACCCACGGCCCGGCCGCGTTGACGAGCTTGCGCGCCGCAACCGTTCGATTGTCCGAAAGCTGTGCTATCCAGGCGTCGCTATCGCGCCGCGCGGAAACCAGCGCGGTCCGGGTCAAAATCTCTGCACCATGCCGGGCCGCATCGATTGCGTTCAGGACGACGAGCCGCGCATCGTCGACCCACGCATCCGAATAGACAAATCCTCGGCCAGGCCGCTGCAGAGGCTTGCGATAGGCTGTGTCGCTTTTTCGGAGCGAGCGCGAACGCGGCAGGGTTATCCGGCCCCCGATCGTGTCGTAAAGCAGCAACCCCAACCGGACGAGCCACCACGGCCGCACGGCATTTTCGTGCGGTAGGACAAAGTGCATCGGGTAAATCAGATGCGGTGCCGCACGCAGGAGCCGTTCGCGCTCCTGCAGGGCTTCGCGAACAAGTTTGAATTCATAATATTCGAGATAACGCAAGCCGCCATGGATCAGTTTTGTCGATGCTGACGACGTGTGCGCCGCCAAATCGTCCTTCTCGACGAGCAGAACGGACGCCCCACCCAACGCAGCATCGCGCGCAATGGCTGTCCCGTTAATACCGCCGCCGATAATGAGAAGATCGTAGATCATTGGCTTCCATATCCGTAGGGCAGGAATATGCCAAAAACTAAACATGTGGGCGTTCCCACACGCGAACAAATTCTTGAATTTATTTCGGTGTCACCAACCGCAGCGGGCAAGCGCGAGATCGCTAAAGCATTTGGCCTGAACGGCGCGGACAAGATCGCGCTGAAGTCTTTGCTGAAAGACATGGCGGACGAGGGGCTGATCGATAGCGCCCCGGGCCGCGCCTTTCATAAGATGGGCGGACTGCCCAAAGTGACAGTGCTGCGGATCGTCGACCATGATGGTGACAGCGTCTTTGCCGTTCCCGATAACTGGCAGTCGGACAGTCCCGTACCGCGATTGCGCGTA
>JANODH010000234.1:0-4522 GCA_031412595.1 Sphingomonas sp.
TGCGCAAATGTCAGGCGGCTGTGCGCTGTCTGCGGCTTGCCAAGCATGGATATCAGAGGGTTTGCCACGACTTGCACAATCACGACGCCGCTTGCGAGGACGAACAGCGCAAATAGAAAGACGCCGTAGGTGGCGGTCTGACTGGCCGGGATGAACAGCAGGCACCCGACCATCATCGTCAGCAGTCCGGCGACGGCACCACGCATATAGCCGATCCGCTTGACCAATCGCGCGCCGGGAATGCCGATAACGGCGTAGGCTGTAAAAAAGCAGAACTGGACCAGCATCGCCTGCGTGTAATTCAGTGTGAAAAGCTCTTTCAGCTTGGGAATGATGACGTCGTTCAGGCTGGTGATGCCACCGAAAATGAAAAACAGCGCCATCACGAACAGCTGAAGCTGCGGCGCATCGACATGGGTTCCTTGCGCGGTGTTGCCGCTACCGGGCGCTGAGGGTGCCATAGCCATGCTGTCGATCTCCCGCGTGCTGGTTGATTATTTTTGTGAAGGCAGCGGACAGGCAGTCGCCGATCCCTGTGATTCGATGCGGACGTTGCGCAGGCTAGCCGAAAAGCCCTTGCCAGCTGACAAGCGCAATGGCGTGCCGACTGCAGAAAGATTTGCACCCGCTTCCTTGAAACAACGCAAGGGGATGATTGTGGTGATAGGCACTCCGACAGCGACCGAGCGCAACTGAGCACTCAAGTCCAACGTGCCGCCGCCGAACGAAATGTCAACGCTGCCAGTGGCCGCAGCATCGATCCGCCAATCGAGCACCAAAGCAAATCCGCCATCGAGCTGGCGCATCAGATTCACGGCCGGACCATCGATTGCGATTGCGGCGCGATCGTTCCAGATGAACTGACGCGCATCTTCCTGCGCACCGATATCGGTAGCGCGGCCCTGCACCGCACTATCGAGCCCAAGCCGCCATGGTGAAGGGACAGAGCCGCGCGTGAGGTACACATCCTCACTAGCAGAGGCGACGAGATCAACGCCGGGTTCTTCGTTTACAGCGCCGAGGGTCGATGCTTTTGTGTAATCCTGCCCGTATCCCACCGGAAACAGGGGTTTGGATGCCGGCGAAAGCGCATCGGCAGGCCAGGCGAAAGGCAGGCGACCTGTGAAGTCACGCACGGACTTTCCGTCGCTTCGGGCAACAATGACGTCGGCCACGCCCGAACCCTGCGTGCCGGGCAGCCATGCAGCAACGAAAGCGTCTGATGCATTGATCAGCGCCCCGACGAACATCGGACGGCCTGAGAGAAACACAGATACGATCCGGACGCCTTGCGCTTTGAGCTTCTCGATCAGTGCTCGCTCTCCGGCCTGCGCGCGAAACGCCAAGTTCGGCATGTCGCCCTGATATTCGGCGTAAGGTTGCTCGCCATAAACCACGACAGCGACATCGGGCTTGGTCAACCCTGTGCCATCGGCAGATACCACTGCTTGCCCGCCAGCATCCGTCACCGCTGCGGCGATTGCGTTGCCGATCGTTTGGCCATTGGGGAAGTCGCTGGCTTTTGTATCGGTGCCTTGCCAGCCGATCGTCCAGCCTCCCGCCTGCATTGCCATGTTGTCGGCACCCGGGCCAGCGATCAATACGCGCGCACCAGGCCGGAGCGGGAGAACGGCGCCGTTGTTTTTCAGCAGGACCAGCGACTTCGCTGCCGCTTCCCGCGCAACGGCAAGATGGTCGGGCGCGCCCACGACAGCAGAAGCGCCACGCTGCACGGGCATGGCTCCAAGAAGCCCAAGCTTGGCCTTAACGCGCAAGATGCGCGTCACGGCATCGTCGATGCGCGTCATCGCGATTGCGCCGCTGCGGGCATCGCGCAGCGTTGCATCGAACAGACCCTTCCAGCTGTCAGGGGCCATGGCGAGGTCAAGTCCCGCGTTGAAGGTGGCAGCACAATCAGTAACCGTGCAGCCGGTAATCTGGCCATGACCGTTCCAGTCACCAACGATCAGCCCGTCAAAGCCCATCCGCTGCTTAAGGACGTTGGTCAGCAAGCTTTTGTTGCCGTGAAGTTTGACGCCCTGCCAACTGGAGAAACTGGCCATCACCGTTAGGGCACCTGCATTGATCGCAGCCGGGTAACCTTGTGCGTGACGCGCGATCAGTTCGCTTTCTGAAATCTGTGCGTCGCCCTGATCCTTACCGTCAGCCGTGCCGCCGTCAGCGAGGAAATGCTTTGCCGTGGCGGCAACGCGATTTGCCGCGATTGGCTGGCCTGCTTCAAGCGCTCCCTGCAAGCCAACTGTCATGGCCCGCGCATAACGAGCAACGAGCGCGGGATCGGCAGCATAGCCTTCGTAGGAGCGGCCCCAGCGCAAGTCCTGCGGCACGGCAAGCGTTGGCGCAAAAGTCCACTCGATGCCACTTGCGGCGACTTCGGCAGCCGTAACTGCGCCGATCCGTTCGAGCAGTGCATCGTCATTGGCCGCGCCGAGGCCGATGTTGTGCGGAAAAATCGTCGCGCCCGGCAGATTCGAATGTCCGTGCACCGCGTCCACGCCGAACAGGATCGGAACACCCGCGCCGCCTTTGACAGAGGCGTCGCGGAACTGATCGACCATCCGGCGCCACTCGGCAGCGGTTGCGCGCTCGTTACCGAATGGGCCTGAATTGCCGCCCGCAAGGAGCGAACCGAGTGGATAGCGTGCCAAATCGGCTGGCGTGATTGCCGAAATGTCAGCTTGGATCATCTGGCCGACTTTTTGCTCGATCGTCATCCGGGCAAGCAGCGTGGCAATATAGGCTTCGGTCCGAGCGTCGGTTATTGTCGAAGGGCTTTTGGCCGCGGGCCATTTGGCGGGATCGGCAACCGCCGACATCGGCTGGACTGATTTCGCAAGATCATTGTCGAGCGCCGGCGACGCACAACCTGCCAGCAACAGCGTGAACGCAAACGACGCTCGCTTGAAAGCCATAGTCACCCTCTCATAGTTCCGGGCATTAACTGCTGTGAACGTTCTCACAGAACAGTCGCATGGCGCGTAACCAAAATCAAGCATGGCGCACAAGCGGCCAAAGGATGGCGCTTGCGACCACGGCGAGAAGTGCAAAAATGAGAAACAGGCCTGAAAAACCAAAGCTCGGCACCAGCGCGAGCGCAAGCCATGGCATGACAAGCGATGGCAGCGTATTCGTTAGATTGAATAACCCAAGGTCACGTCCGCGCCGGTCGGATCGCGGCAAAACACGCAGCGTTTGGGCGGAATGAAGCGCCAGGAACACGGCACTGGCGATGCCGAACAGTGAATATGTTGCAATTGCCGTGGCAAGATCGCGGGCCAGCGCCATGCTGACCAGCGCGCAGGCCGATACGGCCGCAGTCCCCACCAAAGGCAGCAGCGGGCGCGCTTTCCGGTCAGCCCAGCTACCGACAAGAAGCGCCAAAGGTGCAGACAGCGTAAGGATTGCGCTAAAAACAATTGCCGTACGGTTGTCGCTCACGGTGGGATCGATCGAACGGAACCAGAAAAACAGGTAAGCAAACAGCGCCGCTTCGGCGACTTGCACAGCCAGCCGGGCAAACCACATGCGTCGCATCGCGCCCCGCAACGCATTTTTATTTTCGTCAATGACAGGCTCGGTCATGGGTAGTCGAGCAACCGCCCGCGGCGGCCCGATGATCAAGGCAGGCAGCACGCAGGCGACAACCAGCGCTGCAACGATGACCAGTCGATTGTCAGGCGTTGCAAAGCCCGGACTGGTAACTGCGGCCCCGGACAAGGCTCCGATTCCAGGCGCAAAGGCCATCAAGCCGCCAAGAACGCCCTTGCGCCGATCAGGTATGCAATCGCCCGCCCAAGCCGCAAGTGGAGCCAGCATCATGTTAAGCGCGAGCTGCCAGGCGATCAGCAGCAGGATCAGTCCCGCCAAATTCGTGGCGGAAGGAATTGCGATCAGTAAACTGGTGGATATCGTCATACCGCTGGCGATCCAGAGACGCCGATTACCAGTGATATCGCTGAGATATCCGAATCCGATGTGGCCGAGGCTGGCAGCGATTGCCCCGCTAAACGCAAGATAGGCCATCCACGCAACATCCGCACCCGGACCGGCCAGCGTCGTCACGCGCACGGGCAGCAGGATCGTCAGGAACGGAATATAGGCAATCGAACAGCCGGCCCACGCCAGACCATAGAGCAGGAGGAAACGGTTCAGCCCAGCGCTTTCAGGCATCCGCCAGGATTCGCGGACGCGCAACGGAACCACGCGGGACAAGGTCAGCCGAAATGATCGTCAGTGCTGCCGGTTTGGCCTCGCCTTTTTGCGCTGCAATGATCAGTTCGACGGCTCGGGATGCCGTAGCAGCAATCGGCTGGTCGATGGCCGTAAGCGGCGGCTGCGTGAAATGGACCAACGGCGTATTGTCAAAGCTGATCACTGACACGTCGTCTGGCACATCCAGCGCCATCGAGCGGGCGACTTCGAGCGTTGCCAGCGCCATCTGATCATTGCTGGCAATAATTGCCGTGGGGCGATCGACGGACTCGAGCAACCGCCGTGCCGC
>JANODH010000235.1:0-7559 GCA_031412595.1 Sphingomonas sp.
TATCCGCGAAGTCGGCTTCGAACTATATCAGTCGATGCTCGAAGAAGCGATCATGGAAGCCAAAGCCGGTGGCATTGTCGCCGCGCGTGCTGCCGACCTGTCCCCACAGATCACGGTCGATGCACCGATCCTGATTCCAGAGGATTATGTCCCCGATCTCGATCTGCGCATGAGCCTGTATCGGCGGATCAACGATTTGACAGATGCAGGCGCGATCGAAGCATTTGCGGCCGAACTGATCGATCGTTTCGGCGCGCTGCCCGAGCCGACCGAGAATCTCCTCACGCTGATGGGCATCAAGCTCAACGCGCGCGTGGCGCAGATCGCCAAGATCGACGTCGGGGCAAAGGGAGCACTGGTCAGCTTCTGGAACGACAGCTTTTCCAATGTCGACGGGCTGCTCGGCTATGTCGAGCGCCTCGGTGGAATCGCCAAACTGCGCCCCGATATGAAACTCAGCATCACGCGCATCTGGGATGGTCCGAAAGCCCGGCTGAACGGGGCGCTGCAGCTATCGAAAGGCCTCGCAAAACTCGTCAACGCGCGCTGACGAGACGCACCAGTTCCTCGACGCTGACAGCCTGTGCAAACAAAAACCCCTGATAGTAATTGCACCCGTCGGCGGCGAGCAATGCCAGCTGTTCCTCGGTTTCGACGCCTTCTGCCACGACGGCGAGGCCCAGTGACCGTGCCATATCAATAACGCCTCGCACCACGATCCTGTCGCGTGTCGATCCCGTAATATCGCTCGCTAAATCCTTGTCGATCTTCAGATAATCGAGCGGCAGCGCCTTCAGATAGGCCAGGCTCGAATAGCCCGTTCCGAAATCGTCGATCGCAACGCGGCATCCCCCGGCGCGAAGGCTGGCGAGAACGGTCGCGGCACTGGCTAGATCCTCGATCAGACCACTTTCCGTGACTTCGACAGTCAGACGCGAGCGCGGAAATCCGGTGCTGTCGATCATGGCAAAGAAAGATGCGACAAAATCTGCGCGGGCAATATCCGCCGACGTCAGATTGATTGCAAGACGCAGCGTTGCGAGACCCTCTGGCCAACCAGCCGCAATCGTCGCTGCGCGGCGCTGAACATGGGCAGACAAGGCGGTCAGATAATCGGAGCGCTCTGCAACAGCAAACAAAGTCTGGGCGCTGAGTTCGCCGTGATCAGGATGTTGCCAGCGCGCAAGCGCTTCGACACCAACGACGCGCCCGCTGGCAATCGACAACTGAGGCTGAAACAGAATTTCGATCTCATCGCGGTCCAGCGCGCGTCGCAAATCGGATTGTAGGCTTACGTCGAACAGCACGGCTCCCTCGTCCGCCGGACTCAGGGCTTTGACATGCGAACCCTCGGATGCACGTGCCTTGGCGAGCGCCGCACCGGCACGACGCAACAGGAGCATCGCGGTATCACCCGGCGCGCTCTCAACGATACCGATCCGACAGCCGAGCGTGACCATATGCCCATCGGCCAGAAACGGACGTTCAATCCGGGCGACAATTTGGTTTGCAAGCGCCTCGCACGCGCCGACATCAAAGCCGTCGAGCGTGACGATGAACTCGGCACCGCTCATGCGCGTTAAAAAGGCACGATTTCCGCAATGTTCAGCAACAAGCGGTTCGATCCGCTCGGCAACGGCATCGAGCAGAATATCACCCGTCCCTCGGCCGAAAGCAGTATTGATCATGTCGAAACGCGTGAACGCGATCAGGAGCATGCCCAGCGGCGAAGGGTCGTCAGCTAGCCGGGCCGCAATGCGTTCACGTGCGCTGGTTTCACTCTCGATCGCAAAGGACTGATCGCGCAACGTACGCCGCTCGCGCCGTCCGCGCAGCCGCTCGACATGGCGGTTCGCCAGTTGCACCGTCCGGACGAGATCGTCGTCCGCGAATGGGCGCGGCAGGTAATGCGTTGCGCCGCCTGCAATAATGCGATCAAGCGCTGCGTCGTCGGGCAACGACAGAACAAGCGTCGCGCCGCGTTGCAATGTGGCGGCACCGGTCAAAGCGTCGAGCCCTACTTTGTTGCGCCCGTCTAGATCGATGATGCAGATCGCGGCGCCACTGTGGATGAAACGCGCTGCCGCGTCGGCCGCACCGTCCGAATGCGTTACCTGATAGCCAAGCACCCGAAGATGAGCGGACAATTCCTCTCGGCGCGTGTCGGCAACGAGAAAAATTGGCGTTGCCAATGCGTCAGCTGTTGGAAACCGCATCAAGCATTCATCCCCTGTCCCCGCTGTGCTACTCTGGGAACGGGCGCGCGCCAACTGGGCAATTGCTGAAACCGCGTCTTGGGTATAGCGAAGGGACGTGAGCAACGATGGCGCCGCAACTTCCGTGATGAACGACGCTTTCGGCCGTCGTATCGATTATGTGCGGCTTTCGCTGACCGACCGCTGCGACATGCGCTGCCGCTATTGCATGGCGGAGAATATGACGTTTTTGCCGCGTAGTGAGGTGCTCAGTCTCGAAGAAATCGTCGAACTTGCGCATCGATTCGTCGCGCGGGGCGTCAAGCGCATTCGATTAACTGGGGGCGAGCCGCTCGCGCGCCGTGGAGCGCTGCAAGTTGCTGCTGGGATCGGCAAGCTGATCGGTCACGGCCTCGATGAACTTACGTTGACAACGAATGCCACACTTCTGGCCGACTTTGCCGAGCCGTTGCACGACGCCGGAATACGCCGGATCAACGTCAGCCTCGACACACGGGATCCGGAAAGGTTCCGCTATATCACGCGCCGTGGCGATCTGGATCGCGTCCTTGCCGGCATTGCTGCGGCAAAACATGCCGGACTTGCCGTGAAGATCAACATGGTGGCGCTGAAGGGACTGAACGAAGACGAAATCGAGGCCATGCTGGTCTGGTGCGGCAGTCAGGGTTTTGGCCTGTCGCTTATCGAAACGATGCCGCTGGGGCAGATCGACGAGGATCGTCAAGACAGGTTTCTGCCGCTCACCACTGTGCGCGAACGTCTTGAAGCGAAATTCGCACTTGTTCCAGCTGGCGTTAAAACCGGTGGCCCGGCGCGCTATTGGGACGTGCCCGAACTTGGAACGACACTCGGGCTTATTTCGCCGCTCACGCAAAACTTCTGTGACAATTGCAACTGAATCCGCGTGTCAGCATCGGGCCAGCTTTACATGTGCCTGGGACATGAGGACAAAGTCGACTTGCGCACAGCATTGCGATCGGGAAGTCTGGCCGCGATCGACGACGCGGTCGACACCGCGCTGCGTCTAAAGCCGCGGCGTCACGCATTCGACCTTTCAACCCAGGCAACGACGCGGCACATGAGCGTGACCGGCGGATGAGCATTGCCGAACCGAAGCGGGCGCTGCTCGTCTCGCCATCGGCAACCGCGGAAGATGCGGCAAAAACGTTGCGCGAACGGCGCGACTGGGTTGCGCTTGATCAGGCCGAACTGGTTGTTGCTCTCGGGGGCGACGGCTTCATGCTGCAGACTTTGCACACGATGCTTGAAGCGCGTCGTATCCTGCCGGTTTTTGGCATGAATTTGGGAACAGTCGGGTTCCTGATGAACGAGTGGCGCGCCAAGGGGCTCGACCAGCGCATTGCCTGTGCCAAACGTTTCGATGTGACGCCGTTGCGCATGGAAGCCGAAACCGTCGAAGGCGAGCGCATAACGATCCCGGCAATCAACGAAGTCTCTTTGCTGCGCGAAACGCGGCAAACGGCAAAGCTCGAAGTGACAGTCAATGATCGCGTCGTGATCCCAGAACTGGTTTGCGACGGCGTTCTCGTGGCAACGCCGGCCGGGTCCACTGCCTATAATCTGTCAGCGCACGGCCCGATCTTGCCGCTGGGCTCGGCGTTGCTGGCGCTGACGCCGATCAGCCCGTTCCGCCCACGACGTTGGCGGGGCGCAATCCTGCCTGAAACCGCCACCGTGAAATTCCGCGTGCTCGACGCCGTAAAGCGTCCGGTTTCGGCAGTGGCCGATCAGCGCGAAGTGCGCGATGTCGCAACAATCACAGTTTCGATCGACCGTTCGGCCGCGTTAAAACTGCTGTTTGACCCCGAACATGCCCTCGATGACCGGATTGCGATGGAACAATTTGTTGTGTGACTTGCAATCGGGGCGGACGCGATGCTAGTGCGCCCGCCTGCCAGTGTTCCCCGGTAGCTCAGCGGTAGAGCGTTCGACTGTTAATCGAATGGTCGCCTGTTCGAATCAGGCCCGGGGAGCCATTTTATTTAGGCTGTGTCGATGAATCCGATCTACACTGCGCTTGGCACAACGATCTTCGAAAAAATGTCAGGGTTGGCGCGTGATCTGGGCGCTGTCAATCTCGGGCAAGGCTTTCCGGACGGGAACGGTCCACCCGATGTTGTGGAAGCGGCGGCGCACGCGCTGCTGCATGGGTCTAACCAATATCCGCCAATGGCAGGGCTGCCTGTCTTGCGTGAAGCAGTGGCGAAGCACTACGCCGCGCACCAGGGGCTCGACCTGACAGCCGACGAAGTGATCGTGACGTCCGGGGCGACCGAAGCGCTGGCTGCCGCGATCTTCGCGCTTGTTTCACCCGGTGACGAAGTCGTCATGTTTCCCCCGGTTTACGATGCCTATCTGCCATTGGTCCAGAGGGCTGGCGGGATTGCACGATTTGTCCGTCTGGCGCCGCCAGAGTGGAAAATTACGGCTGAAGCTCTTGCGGCGGTCAGCAGTCGCAAGACCAAGCTCGTTCTTCTGAACAACCCGCTCAATCCGACCGGTAGCGTTGCGACCCGCCAAGAATTGGAAATCGTCGCAGCATTTTGCATCGCTCATGATGCGATCGCGATATCCGATGAAGTTTGGGAGCATGTTTTGTTGGACGGGGTGGACCATATCTCCCTCATTTCGCTTCCCGGCATGCGCGACAGGACGGTCAAAATCGGTTCAGCAGGGAAGATCTTTTCGCTGACGGGATGGAAAGTCGGGTGGATGTGCGCAACCCCGAAAATCGCGAATCTGCTGGCAAAAGCACACCAGTTTTTCACGTTTACGACGCCGCCCAATCTCCAAACGGCGGCAGCTTACGGGCTTGGGAAAAGTGTAAATTATTTCAAAGATATGCGTCTCGATTTTATAAAGTCGCATAATCATTTGGCGGTGGGGCTCGGGAAGCTCGGCTATGCCGTAATCCCCAGCAAAGCGACTTACTTCCTCTCGATCGATCTCGCGGCATCAGGCATTAGCGGCACGGACGTCGATTTCTGCGACCGACTTGTCCGCGACCATGGCGTTGCGACGATCCCGGTGTCGGCCTTTTATCCGCAGGATCCCGTCACCACGATCGTCCGCCTGTGCTTTGCAAAGGATCAAGCAACACTCAACGCAGCGCTCGAAAGAACGCCGCGCTCGGTGATGTAAGCAGTCACCAGCCGCGCTGGTGTGACATCGAACGCCGGATTGTGGCCCGCCGATTGGGTTATCCGCATATCGCCAGCCTCGCCCGCCACGTGAGTCACTTCATAATCATCGCGTTCTTCGATCACGATGTCGGCGCCCGTCGCTGTCAGCGGGTCGAATGTCGTGTAAGGCAGCGCGACATAAAACGGCACTCCATTGTCGTGCGCTGCAAGCGCTTTGAGATAAGTGCCGATCTTGTTGCAGACGTCGCCATTCGCCGTCACGCGATCGGTGCCGACGATCACCGCATCGACTTGCCCGCGCATCATCAGATGACCGCCGGCATTGTCGACAATCACGCTGTGCGGCACGCCATGTTCGGCCAGTTCGAACGCCGTTAGCAGTGCGCCCTGATTGCGCGGGCGCGTTTCGTCAACCCAGACATGGACCGGGATACCGGCGTCATGTGCCAGATAAATCGGTGCCGTTGCTGTTCCGTAATCCACTGTTGCGAGCCAGCCCGCATTGCAATGCGTGAGGATGTTAACCGGACGAGCAGGATCTTTTTCGTGCATTTCTTCCAGTATGCCGAGCCCGTGTTGCCCGATCGCGCGGCACAATTCGACGTCCTCGTCGCAGATGGCATCAACTCGTGCGAATGCCGCAGCCGCGCGTTCGCTTGGAGGCAAGGGTAGTACCGCGTCACGCACGGTATCCAGCGCCCATCGCAAATTCACAGCCGTTGGCCGCGTCGCCAGCAGCATCGCACGGTTGTAGGCAAGCGATGCGTCGGACCCATCCTGCGCAAGCGCCATCGCAAGCCCGTAGGCCCCCGTCATTGCCAATAGTGGCGCGCCGCGCGTCCACATTTCGCGGATGGCGGTCGCCGCCGCATCCGCCGTTCGCAGTTCGACCCATGAAATTGTCCAGGGCAAACGCCGCTGATCGAGAATGCGGACCCCCCTCCCGTCATCGGTCCGCATGATCGAACGCGTCTGAACGCCGCCCAGCTTCACAGCACAATCTCTTGGAAACTTGCGATATCACCTGCATTGCCGGCACGGTCAATCAACAGGGCTTGCAGGCCAGCGGCGCGCGCCGCGGCGACTTCTGCCGCGGTGTCAGACAGAAACAGGATATTGCTGGCGGGCAGCTCAACGGCGTCTGCGATCTTTGCATAAGACGCCACTTCACGCTTCGCGCCCGTCGTCGTATCGAAATACCCTGAAAATAGGGGCGTCAGATCACCTGAAATGCTGTGTCGAAACAGCAGCTTCTGCGCATCGACCGATCCAGATGAAAAGACATAAAGCTTGCGACCATCGGCGTGCCAACGCTTCAGAGCCGAGACCGCATCTGGATACACGTGCCCCCGCAACGAGCCATCGGCATAGCCTTCGGTCCAGATTAGCCCCTGCAGGCTCTTCAGCGGCGTTTCTTTGGCATCGGCATCCATCCATCCGATCAGCGTCGCCACGGGGTCGTCGCCGGGTACGTTTGCGATCGTTTCAGGGTGCGCAGCAATATATGCCGAAAAATGCTTACGCGCATAGGGAAATAGTATTTCCTTCACGAAATCTATACTTGATGTTGTCCCCTCGATGTCGGTCAGGATAGCGCGGACAGGCATTCAGGCAGGCTCGTAGCGCGGAAAACGTTCAGCAATGTCGTCCCCGGTAAATGCGGCGACCCAGCCGTCGGGATTGACGAACAATCTTATTGCGATGAACGCCGGTGCCGCACCCATATCGAACCAGTGACGCATGCCGGCAGGCACCGACATCAAATCGCCTGCCGTGCAGAGGACATCGAAAACGCGATTGTCGTGATGCAATGTGAATAGCCCTTCCCCGCCAACAAAAAAGCGTACTTCATCTTCGGCGTGCGTATGTTCGGACAGGAATTTAGTGCGCATAGCCGCGCGGTCGGGATGATCGGGCGTTACCCGCGCGACGTCCACAGTTTGAAAGCCGCCTTGCGTTTTCAGCGCGTCGATCTCGGTTGCATAAGCAGCGAGGATATCATCGCCGTGCGCGCGCAAGGGCCATCGCTCGAAACGCACGCCGATCGCGGCCAGCGTTGACGCAATGACGTCACCATTCTCGCTCGTAAAAACGGGTAGCGTTGCGTCGTCCTCGTGAAAAACCTGTAATCGGCTCACGCGATCCTCCTGAACTGCGCTTCGGCAAGCTCTGCCATGAT
>JANODH010000236.1:0-10724 GCA_031412595.1 Sphingomonas sp.
CTGTCTTGCTGTGATTGCGCACCGCTGCTTTCGACGAAGCGTAGGCCGCTGCGCCAGGAATACCGACAAGCCCCGATCGCGACGACATGTTGATGATCGCGCCCGTTCCCGTGGCACGCATGGCGCGGATCGCGGATCGGCAACCGAGGAAAACGCCATCAAGATTGACGCGGTGAACCGCATGCCATTCGGCAAGGCTCGCATGTTCGGGATCATGCGGCCCGGCGCCATCCCCGAAACCGGTAATGCCAGCGTTGTTGACGAGAATATCGAGGCGATGATCGCGCGCCAGAACGGCCGCGATAACCACTTCCCAATCGGCTTCCTCGCCAACATCGAGCGCGGCAAAGCGCACCTGATCGCCAAGTTCGTCCGCCAAGAGCTGGCCCGCAGCAGCATCGATATCAGTCAGCCAGACGATTGCGCCTTCGGCGACGAACATGCGTGCAATCGCCGCGCCGATGCCGCGCGCAGCGCCGGTTACAAGTGCGATTTTTCCGTCGAGGCGGCCCATATTCGGTCTCCGGTGATACGATGGCTTGCTATGCAGGGCTTAACCACCCTAGCAGATAAATGATGCAACCAACGCTCGATATCCTGCAAAATACGTTCGGCTTTCCGGCATTTCGCGGGGTGCAGGCCGATGTCGTTGCGCGCGTCATGGCGGGGCAGCGGACGGCGGCGATCATGCCGACGGGCGCGGGGAAATCGCTCTGCTATCAGTTGCCTGCGGTGGCCTTGCCCGGAACATGCATTGTCATTTCGCCGCTGATCGCGCTGATGCACGATCAGCTACGCGCGGCCGAAGCGGTGGGCATTCGTGCAGCGACACTGACGTCGGCCGACGAAAACCGCGAGGAAACCGTTGCGCGGTTCCGTGCAGGGAAACTGGACCTCCTTTACGCTGCGCCCGAACGCGCATCGCAGGCGAGTTTTCGTGGGCTGCTGCGCGAAAGTCCGATCTGTCTGTTCGCGATCGACGAAGCGCATTGCGTCAGCGAATGGGGGCATGACTTCCGGCCCGATTATCGGCTGTTACGCCCGATGCTCGATGATTTCGCGGCGATCCCGCGGCTTGCCCTGACAGCGACGGCGGACGCGCACACACGCGAGGATATCTGCGATCAGCTCGGCATTCCGCGCGACGGGCTGATCGTCGCGGGCTTCGACCGGCCCAATATCCGTTATCACATGGCCCCGCGCGCGGGCACGACACAGCAAGTGGCCGATGTGGTTGCCGCGCATCCGGGGCCGGGTATTGTCTACGTCCAGTCACGGGCAGGGACCGAGAAGCTGGCAGCGCAACTGGCGAGCACCGGTCGCGCCGTCCGTGCTTATCATGCCGGCATGGACCCCGCCGTTCGCCGCAAGAATCAGGGTGATTTCGTCAATTCGGAAGACATGGTGATGGTCGCCACGATTGCGTTCGGCATGGGCATCGACAAGCCGGACGTGCGGTTCGTGGCGCATGCGGGTCTCCCCAAATCGATCGAAGCTTATTACCAGGAAACCGGGCGTGCGGGCCGTGATGGCGATCCGGCGGGCGCTTATCTTTTCTGGGGTGCCGACGATTTCGCGCGCGCGCGCCAGCGGCTGAGCGAAGTCGAGGATTCACGGGTGGCGGGCGAGAAATCCCGACTGCAAGCGCTGGGTGCACTGGTCGAGACACCCGGCTGCCGCCGCGCGATCCTGCTGCGCCATTTCGGCGATCCCGCGCCCGACAATTGCGGCAACTGCGACAATTGCCTCAATCCCCCGTCGGCATTCAACGCGACGCAAATCGCGCGTAAATTCCTGTCGGCCGTTTATCGCACGGGGCAGAGTTTCGGGATCACGCATCTGGAGGATGTGCTGACCGGTACGCGCAATGATCGCGCGCTGAAGCTGGGGCACGACCAGCTGTCGGTATTCGGTATTGTCGAAGGCGAGGAAGCGACGATGATCAAGCCGGTCGCGCGTGCCTTGCTGCTGCGTGGCGCGCTTGAAACAAACGAGCATGGCGGGCTGATGTTCGGCGGCGATGCGCGTGCGATCCTGAAAGGCGAAGCATCGGTCGACCTGATCCTGCCGCCCAAGCGCGAACGGCGATCGAAGCGCGCGGGTGGTGTGCTCAACCCAATTGGTGATCCCCTATTCGATGCCTTGCGCGAATGTCGGCGGTCGCTGGCCAGCGAAGCCGGGCTGCCGCCTTATGTGATCTTCCACGATTCCACGCTGCGCGAAATGGCGACGGTGCGGCCCGAGACGCTGAGTGCGCTGGGCCGGATTACCGGTGTCGGCGCACGCAAACTCGAGGCCTATGGCAATGCGTTTTTGTCTGTTATCAAGGCGTATTGAAGGGAGTGCGGCAGGTGTTTCGCAGGATCGACGACCGGTTTTTTGCAAGCCCGCAGATCGCTGCCAGCGACATTGCCGAGGCAATGGCCCTTGGCATCACCACAATCATCAACAACCGGCCCGACGGCGAAGAACCAAGCGAAGCGCAGGGTGCCGAAATCGAAGCCGCCGCGATTGCTGCTGGCCTCAACTATGTCGCAATTCCGGTCACGCATGCCGGATTTTCGGGGCCGCAAGTGGCCGCCATGGCGCTTGCGATTGAAGCAGCGGATGGACCGGTGCTCGCTTATTGCCGGTCGGGTACGCGCTCAACTTTGCTCTGGGCACTGGCGCGGACGCAGTTGGGCGATGACAAAGCGAGCTTACGGGAAAAAGCGGCAAGCGGCGGTTATGAGCTGTCATCGATCGATCATTTAATCGACATCGTGGCCGCAAACCGGTGAACGGGATGCTGTTGATCGGCTCGCTGATTGCCGTGTTGCTGCTTGCATGGGCCGCCAAAGCAATGGGCCTTGGCGGCGACGTCAGACTGGATCAGGACACCGCCTTGCACATAGCCACCGAAGAGGGTTTTCGGCCGTCTGCTGTCATCGTCGATCGTGCCGGCATTGCGGCGATCGCCCGCGATGCGGCAGGACAGCATATGCTGATCCGACGACATGGCGTCAATTTTGTCACGCGGGTGCTGAGCGCGCCGCTCGATGCGCGGCTCGACCAGAAACTGCTGACGCTGGGAACGGGTGAACCTGCGTTCGGGCGGATCACGCTCGATCTGGGCGATCAAGCGGCAATCTGGGCCGCGGGCTTGCGAGCGGTGCGATGAACGACCTACCCAATCCGATCGATTATGCCGTGCCGGTATTCGTCGCGCTGATCCTCGTCGAGATGATTGTCGCGCGACTGCGCAACCGCGCGCGATATGAACCGATGGACACGCTGACGTCGCTGCTGTTCGGCTTCGGCAGTTCGGTGGCGGGATTACTGACTGGCGGGATGCTGCTGGGTGTTGCAATATGGGCGTATCAATTCCGCCTGATCGACATCCCCTTTGCCTGGTGGGCGTGGCCGATCTGCTTCGTCCTCGATGATTTCGCCTATTATGTGTTTCACCGCTCGGCGCACCGCGTTCGCTGGTTCTGGGCGAGCCACGTCAACCACCATTCGAGCCAGCATTATAATCTGTCGACGGCGCTCCGGCAGACATGGACCGGGTTCTTTGCGGGCTCATTCCTGTTTCGCTTACCGCTGTTCCTGATCGGATTTCCGCCCGCCATGGTGCTTTTTTGCGCAGGGCTGAACCTGATCTTTCAATTTTGGATTCATACCGAAGTCATCGGCCGCTGTCCGCGCTGGTTCGAAGCTGTAATGAACACGCCGTCGCACCACCGTGTCCATCATGCGACCAACCCGCGCTATCTCGACCGCAACTATGCGGGTGTTTTCATTGTCTGGGATAAATTATTCGGCACCTTCACGCCCGAGGTCGAAAGCGAGAAATGCCGTTACGGCATCGTTAAGAACCTCGGCACGTTCAATCTGCTATGGAGCGTATTTCACGAATGGATCGCGATCGCGCGGGACTTGTGGCGCGCGCCGTTCCGTTACAAGCTGCATTATCTGCTGGCGCCGCCCGGGTGGAGCCATGACGGATCGCGCGACACGTCGGACATGATCCGGCGGCGCTGGATGGAGAGCGACACGTGCCAGTTACCGACACAGAATTCGATATCGTCGTTGTCGGCGGCGGATCGGGCGGCAGTGCGGCCGCAGGGCGGCTCAGCGAAGGCGGCAAATACAGCGTCTGCCTGATCGAAACCGGCGGTCACAATAATATCTTTCCTGTCAAAGCGCCCGGCATGATGCCGTTCATTCCGGACAAAGCGAATTACCGATACGAAACCGTCCCGCAAAAGGGACTGAACGGGCGGACCGGTTATCAGCCGCGGGGTCGGGGCCTCGGCGGATCGAGCGCAATCAACGCCATGGTCTATATCCGAGGCTGCGCATGGGATTACGACAATTGGGCAGCCCTTGGCGCGACCGGTTGGGGCTATGACGACGTCCTCCCCTATTTCAAACGCGCCGAACATAATGAACGCGGCGGCGACGCCTATCACGGGACCGGTGGCCCTTTGAACGTGATGGATCAGAAACATGCGCATCCCGGCAGCCGCGAATTCATCGAATCGGCGGCCGCGCTGCAATTGCCGCGTACCGACGATTTCAACGGCGCAAAGTTCGAAGGCGTCGGCATGTATCAGGTCACGCAAAAAGGCGGCGAACGCTGGTCGGCAGCACGCGCCTATGTCGAGCCTGCCAAAGCAGCAGGCCGCCTGCATGTCATGACGGAAACGATTTGCGAACGCATCGGCTTTGAAAACGGCCGCGCGACGACCGTGCATATCCGAAACAAGCGCGGCCCCGCCCAAGTGCGCGCGCGCCGCGCCATTGTGCTGGCAGGCGGCGTTTTCGGCACAGCGCAGACGCTGATGCTGTCGGGCATCGGCCCTGCCGACCATTTACGCGACCATGGCATCGATGTGCTGGTCGACCGCCCCGCTGTCGGCAGCAATCTTCAGGACCATATCGATTATGTGTCGGGTTATGAAGTGCAGGGGCGCTATTTCCTCGGCCAGACGCTCATCGGCAATCTGAAGTCGGCGCTCGGCATCGTCGAATGGCTGCGCAAGCGCACAGGGATGATCACCACGCCCTATGCCGAAGCGGGCGGCTTTGCGAAATCACGGCCCGACGTTGACGTGCCCGATTTGCAATTTCATTTCGTGCCCGTGCTGCTCGAAGATCATGGCCGGACGAAAGTCAACGCGCACGGATTTTCGTGCCATGTCTGTGTGCTGAGGCCGCATAGTCGCGGCACTGTGCGTTTGGCAAATGCCGATCCAGCTGCTGCGCCGCTGATCGATCCTGCGTTCCTGACCGATGATCGCGACGTGCAGGTGCTGCTCGATGGCGTGAAGCTCATGCGCCGGATCCTCGAAACAGCACCGCTGGCAATGCACGGCGGGCGCGACCGGCATACGGACGGTGTGACCGACGATGCAAAACTGATCGAAATCATCCGCAATCGCGCCGATACCGTCTATCACCCTGTCGGCACGGCACGCATGGGATCGGACGACGACGCCGTTTGCGATCCGCGACTGCGCGTCCGGGGCGTCGAGGGGCTTTACGTCGCTGACGCAAGCGTGATGCCGCAAGTCGTTTCGGGCAATACCAACGCGCCGAGCATCATGATCGGCGAGCGCTGTGCGGACTTCATTCGGGCCGATTTGGCGGCATAAAAGAAGGGCCGACAGATTGCTCTGTCGGCCCAGTGGTTCGCAGGAGGAACCTGGTTTGGGGTGACGGCACCGGGGAGGAGAAAGCCCCGTGCCGCCGCCCCAAGCTCGTCAATAATTGTAAGCGCGCTCGCCGTGTTCGGCGAGGTCAAGCCCTTCGCGCTCGGCATCGTCGCTCGGACGCAGGCCAATCGTCATTTTGAGCGCGTAGAAAAGAATGGCCGAAACGCCACCCGACCAAGCAAGCGTAATCAGCACAGCTTTTATTTGCGTGATCATCTGTGCGCCCATGTCATACGCACCAACACCAGCCGGAAAGACCGTGTAATCGAAGAAGCCCTGCCCGCCGAGTGCCGGATCAGCGACAATCGCCGTACCGAGTGCGCCGACGATGCCACCGATGCAGTGCACGCCGAACACATCGAGCGTGTCGTCGTATTTCAACGCATTCTTCACGGTCGAGACGAACAGGTAGCAGATCGGCGAAACCACGAGGCCAAGGATGATGGCGGTGCCCGGATGCGCAAAGCCCGACGCGGGCGTGATCGCGACCAGACCAGCGACCGCGCCTGTTGCGGCACCGAGCAACGATGGCTTGCCGTGCCGGAACTGTTCGACCAGCGCCCAGCTAACCGCGGCAGCGCAAGTCGCGACCATCGTGTTGATGAACGCAACGGCAGTGACAGCATTGGCTTCGAGATTGGAACCTGCGTTGAAGCCGAACCAGCCAACCCAAAGCAGCGATGCGCCGATCATCGTCATCGTCAGCGAGTGCGGCGGCGTGGCTTCCTTGCCGAAGCCCAGGCGCTTGCCGATGACAAGGCAGCCGACGAGGCCTGCAATGCCTGCATTGATGTGCACGACAGTCCCACCAGCGAAATCGAGCGCACCCATGCCCCATAGCAGACCCGCATCGGTCGGCGCATCAGGCAGGAAATCCGGGCCGGCCCAATACCAGACCATGTGCGCGATCGGGAAATAGACGAGCGTGAGCCAGGCGACGACGAAGATCATCAGTGCCGAAAACTTCACGCGCTCGGCAAAGGCTCCGACGATGAGTGCGGGCGTGATCATCGCAAAAGTCATCTGGAAAACCACGAACACGAATTCGGGCAGATACAGATTGTTGCTGAACGTCGCGGCATAGGTTCCCGACGACACGCCTTGCAGAAACGCCTTGTCGAAACCGCCGATGAAGGCAGGCGCGATGCTGTTTGCCGAGGTGAACGCTAAGCTATAACCCCAGCCGACCCAGACCAGCCCGGCAATGCTGACGATCATGAAAATCTGCATCAGCACGCTCAGCATGTTTTTCGTGCGGACAAGCCCGCCGTAGAACAGCGCGAGGGCTGGCACCGACATCATCAGCACCAGTGCCGACGACGTCAGCATCCACGCGACGTCGCCTTTGTTGACCATCGTCGCTTGCTGTTCGACCGTCGGCGCCTTGATCAGTTCCTGCGCCCAGACGGGCGTTGCGGCAATCAGCGTGCAGGCAGCCCCTGTCATCGCCAATCCGAATTTTTCAGTTATCTTCATACGTCCCCCTGCAGCTTAAAGCGCATTATTGTCGGTTTCGCCGGTGCGGATGCGCACGGCCTGTCCGATTTCCATCACGAAAATCTTGCCGTCGCCGATCGCGCCTGTGTTGGCGGCAGCCTGAATCGCTTCGACAACGCGGTCCGTCAGTTCGGTCGGGCACGCGACTTCGATTTTCAGCTTGGGCACCATATTGGTCGAATATTCGGCCCCGCGGTAAATCTCGGTCTGACCCTTTTGCCGGCCAAAGCCTTTGACCTCAGTCACGGTCATGCCGGTGACGCCCAATTCGGTCAGGCTTTCGCGGACCTCATCGAGCTTGAACGGTTTTATGATTGCAACAACGAGTTTCATGCCGCCCCCTTGGCTATTCGTTTGTGCAGCGCAGCAAGAGCTGTGCCAGTTAATAGCAAGGGAATAACATCAAGGAACTGAAGCGATCTGCCTGCTCATCGAGCAGTGAAGATTGCGCCCTGCACAGTTTTTAGGCAATTACGGCGTTCAAGTGCGTCGGCTGGCGTCGCTATGCGGCTGTCCCGCCAACTGTCAGCCCGTCGATCAGCAAGGTCGGCTGTCCGACACCGGCAGGTACCGACTGCCCGCCTTTACCACACATGCCGACGCCTTCATCGAGCGCCATATCGTTGCCGATGCCGAGTACTTTGGTCAAAACGCTGGGGCCGTCGCCGATCAACGTCGCGCCTTTTATCGGCGCGCCAAGTCTGCCGTTTTCGATTCTGTACGCTTCGGTGCACGTAAAAACGAATTTGCCGGATACGATGTCGACCTGTCCGCCGCCGAAATTCTTCGCAAACACGCCCGATTTGACGCGCGACAAAAGTTCACCCGGATCGTCCTGACCCCCGCGCATGAACGTATTGGTCATGCGCGGCATGGGGGCATGGCCATAGCTTTCGCGCCGTCCGTTGCCGGTGGCGGCCACACCCATCAGCCGCGCGTTGAGGCGGTCCTGCATATAGCCTTTCAGGATACCGTCCTCGATCAGGATATTTTCCTGCGTCGGCGTGCCTTCGTCATCGATGCTGAGCGAGCCCCGGCGATTGTCGATCGAACCATCGTCAACGACCGTTACACCGGGTGCTGCGACGCGCGTGCCGACGCGGCCCGAAAATGCGGAGGTCTTTTTTCGGTTGAAATCACCTTCGAGGCCGTGACCGATTGCTTCGTGGAGCAATATGCCCGGCCAGCCGGGCCCGAGCAGAACGGTCATTTCGCCCGCTGGCGCGGCAACGGACTCCAGATTGACCAACGCCTGGCGCAAGGCTTCGTCGACGGCGCGGCCCCATGTCGCTTCATCGAACAGCGTGTCGTAGAGATATCGACCGCCGAGCCCGAACGAACCGCTTTCACGGCGGCCGGATGCGTCTTTGGCAACGATACTGACGTTCAGGCGCACGAGCGGGCGGATATCGCTGGCAACAAACCCATCGGCGCGAACGATGTCGATCACGCTCCAGCTGCCCGAGAGCGAAACCGAGACTTGAGCAACGCGCGGATCGCGGGCGCGCGCGGCAGCATCGATTTTCTGACACAGGGCAACCTTGTCTTCGAAGGCCACGGCGCTCAGCGGATCGCTCGCCGTATAAAGATGCCGGTTGCTTCGGCGCGGTGGCGGAGCGGGCGGGCTTTTCGCTGGATCGAGCAGCCGCAGCGTTTCGGACGCGCGTCGGATCGCGCTTTCGCTAATTTCGTCGGCATGCGCGAAGCCCGTCATTTCGCCGCTGACGCCGCGCAAGCCGAAGCCTGTATCGATCCCGTAATCCGCGGTTTTCATGCGCCCATCATCGAAGCCGAAACTTTCGGTGCTGCGATGTTGCAGATAAAGCTCACCGTCGTCGCAAGCGCCGAGCGCCTCGCGGGTCAGCTTTTCAGCGGCGGCCGGTTCGAGTTGGCGATAAAGCAGATTGCGGGGGTCTGATATGTCCATAGACGTCAGATAGGGTGAACCGCGCGCTATTGGTAGTTCATCGTGAGCGTAAAAGTGCCGGTATATGTGCCGACTGCCTGATTAGCGCCGACATTCAGGCGCCCGCCGATGTCGAAATTTATGACGCCGATCGCATTCAGCGTGTGATTCGGCCCGAAAGGCTGTGGCGTGCCGCCATTTGCGCTGACGCGCAGCTGGTTGATCGTCATTGTGCTGGCGCCGTTGCTGATCGTGATTGTCGGAGACGGAGTGAGGCTCAGCGTCACGACGCGAAAAGGCGTCCCCGCTGCGACGAAGCGCGCCCGCGAAAACGGTGCGCCAACTGGTGTTACGACAGTCTGGGTTCGCGCCCCGGTTTGCGCGTTGATGCTGACGGTACCGGCAGCGGCGGCCGGGATGATCGATCCGAAGTCGAGCGGCGCTGTATTGATGATGTTCAGTGCTTTGATGGTGACGACTTTCACCGCGCTCGTCTGCGTTGCCGCATACACAGGTACGCAGGTCAGCAATGCTGCGCCTATCAGCGCCGCTCGCGCAATTTGCCCCCCGATATGCTTCATCCCGGGCCGGGGCTAGCGCATCGCGACTGATAACATCCTTAGATTGATGGTTAACGACGCTTTATTCTGCGCGATCTGCAGCGCCACCGATCATCACGAAGCGGCGGTCGCAATAGCGGCATTCGACATAGCCCTTTTCGTCGATTTCGAGCCAGACGCGCGGATGACCGAGCGCTGCGGGCACTTCACCCGATCCATCGCAGGCAACGCGAATACTGTTTACGCGGCAGATTTCCGGCGGGTCGATCATCGCGCAGCGCTTAGCAACGACGGGCGTCGTCGTCTAGAAATTAGGGCAGCGCGCCATTTCACATTGTTCCTTTGCGGGCGCAGCGCCATCGCGCTACAGCGCCCCCAATGACCGACGCCGCAATTCGTATCGAAAATCTGCAAAAAACATATGCGGGCGGCAAACAAGCCTTGAGTGGCGTGACGTTCGATGTGCCGCGCGGGCAGGTGTTTGGCCTGCTCGGTCCCAATGGTGCAGGCAAATCGACGATCATCAATATCCTGTCGGGGATGGTCAGCAAAACCGGCGGACATGCGACGATCTGGGGCTTCGACATCGACGAGCATCCGCGCAATGCCAAAGCGTCGATCGGGATCGTCCCACAGGAAATCCTGTTCGATCCATTCTTCACGCCGCTCGAAACGCTCGAGTTGCAAGCCGGGCTTTATGGCGTGCCCAAGCCCAAGCGCCGGTCGATGGAATTGTTGAATGCCGTTCATCTCGGCGAAAAGGCAAATGCCTATGCGCGAACATTGTCGGGCGGCATGAAGCGGCGGTTGCTCGTTGCCAAGGCCATGGTCCATTCCCCGCCGATCCTTGTTCTTGATGAACCGACGGCCGGTGTCGATGTCGAATTGCGCCAGCAACTCTGGGCTTATGTCCGCGAACTCAATGCACAAGGCATCACGATCGTTCTAACCACACACTATCTCGAAGAGGCCGAGGAGCTTTGTGACCGGATTGCCATCATCAATCATGGCAAGCTGATCGCCAACAAGCCGACGCGCGACCTCGTCGGTATGGCACAGGAA
>JANODH010000237.1:0-6180 GCA_031412595.1 Sphingomonas sp.
TGATCCGTCTCGAACTCGAAACCGGTGCCGCCTCCGAACTGGAAGCCGCGATCAAGAACGAGCTTGGCGGGGCCGATGCAATCATTACCGAGACGGCAGGGTTCCTGGGCATAGGCGCACTCGAAGCGCTGGTCGACGACGAGCGGCCCGACCTGAAATTCCCGCCTTACGTGCCGCGCTTTCCCGAACGAATCCGCGAACATGGTGGCGATTGCTATGCAGCGATTCGCGCCAAGGACATTGTCGTCCACCATCCCTACGAGACCTTCGACGTGGTGCTGTCGTTTTTGCGGCAAGCTGCGGCTGATCCCGATGTCGTTGCGATCAAGCAGACGTTGTACCGAGCCGGCAAACAGTCGGCTGTTATTCGTGCGCTTTGCGATGCTGCTGAGGCAGGAAAGTCGGTGACGGCGGTCGTTGAACTGAAAGCGCGCTTCGACGAAGAGCAGAATCTGCTCTGGGCGTCGCAGCTGGAACGTTCCGGTGTTCAAGTGGTTTACGGGTTCGTCGATTGGAAGACGCACGCAAAAGTTTCGATGGTCGTGCGGCGCGAAGCTGACGGCTACCGTACATACTGTCATTTCGGGACCGGCAACTATCACCCGGTAACTGCGCGAATTTACACCGATCTAAGCTTTTTTACAGCCGATCCTCGGCTAGCGCGCGATGCAGCGCAAATGTTCAATTACATCACTGGCTATGTTGAGCCTGCCGATCTCGAGTTGCTGACTCTCAGTCCGAAAGGCTTGCGCTCAAAGCTGGTCGATCTGATCGATGCCGAGATCAGCAATGCACGCAGCGGCAAAAAGGCTGGCATCTGGGCAAAGATGAACTCGCTGGTCGACCCAGCAATCATCGACAAACTTTACGAAGCGAGTGCAGCTGGTGTCCCGATCGATCTCATCATTCGCGGCATCTGCTGTTTGCGCCCCGGTGTTCCAGGCCTGTCCGACATGATCCGGGTAAAGTCAGTCGTCGGCCGATTTCTCGAGCACAGTCGCATCTGGGCGTTCGGCAATGGCAAGTCGCTGCCGAACGATGGCGCGAAGCTCTTTATTTCGTCAGCAGACTGGATGCCGCGTAATTTCGACCGGCGGGTGGAATATATGCTGCCGTTGCTGAACAGGACCGTGCATGATCAGGTCCTCGACCAAGTGATGGTGGCCAATCTCATCGACACTGAACAAAGCTGGGATTTGCAGGCCGATGGCAATTATGTGCGGACAAAGGCGATCGGCAAACCGTTCAATCTGCATCGTTATTTTATGACCAACCCGTCGCTTTCGGGCCGCGGCGCAGCACTCGAAACAAGCGGTTCGGTGCCGACGCTGAGCCTGGGTCAACGCTGAGTGCCCGACTCAGCTCTGAGCGCGATTATCGATATCGGGTCGAACTCCGTGCGATTGGTCGTTTATGGCGACCCAAAGCGCGCGCCCGCGACCGTGTTTAACGAGAAAGTGACAGCAGGTCTCGGCGGCAGCCTTGAGCGCGGTGGCGCGCTGGACCCCAAAGCTGTTGCGATTGCGCTTCGTGGACTCGAGCGGTTTCAATCGCTTACCAAAGCAATGGGCGTGACGACTGTGCGCACTGTCGCGACCGCCGCTGTCCGCGATGCGAGCGATGGTCCGGCATTCATTAAAGCTGCTGCGGCGCGTGGGATCGATATCGAATTGATCAGCGGCGAGCAGGAAGCGCGCGCGGCTGGCTTAGGCGTGATTTCGGCTATTCCCGATGCTGACGGCATTGTCGGGGATCTCGGCGGCGGCAGCCTGGAGCTCGTGCGCGTGAAAAACGGGAAGGTCCTCAATCAGATCTCGCTCCCACTCGGCGTTCTTCGCTTGCCAGCTATCCGCAGTAAAAGCCGCCGCGCGTTGGAAAGTTCGGTCAAGAAAATGCTATCCAAAGCAGGATGGCGAAACGTCGAACGCGATCTGCCACTGTATCTTGTCGGTGGGTCGTGGCGTGCACTGGCGCGGCTGCACATGCATCTGACGGATTATCCGCTGCCGGTACTTCATCATTACGCGATGCCGCCGCAAGCGGCTGTCCGCCTTGTGCGCGCGGTGTCGCGCATTGATCGCAAAGCGCTAAAGGCAATCGAAGCATTATCGAGCACGCGCATTCCCGCACTTGGGGATGCGGCAGCATTACTGGCCACGCTGACGCGCCAGCTGGGGTCGAAGTCGCTGATCGTTTCAGCGTTCGGCCTTCGCGAAGGGCTGCTTTATGCGGGGCTGACCGCGAATGAATGCGCTGAAGACCCCCTGATTGCCGCGACGCGGGCAGCCGGCGCCCGTCAAGGACGTTTCGAGGAACATGGCGACGTGCTGGCGCGATGGATCGCGCCGTTGTTCACAACGGAAACTGACGAGGATGCGCGATTGCGTCACGCGGCTTGCCTGCTTGGCGACGTGGCATGGTCGGCCAGCCCCGAATTCCGTGCCGAGCGCGGGCTCGACGTGGCGCTTCATGGGAACTGGGTGGGGATTGATGCGCGCGGTCGCGCGATGGTCGGGCAGGCGCTTTCCGCCAGCTTCGGCGGCGGATTGATGGCGACATCGGTTGTGACGCAGCTCGCTTCTCCTGAAGAACTCGCGCGTGCTTCGGTCTGGGGGCTGGCGATGCGTTTGGGGCAGCGCCTCAGTGGCGGTGTCGCCAGCCCGCTGGCGAACAGTCACCTCCTGCTCGACAGCGACGCGCTTACGCTGGCGCTGCTTTCCGAGCACAAATCGTTATATGGTGAAGCGGTCGAGCGGCGGCACCGTCAACTAGCGGCACTGATCGGGCGGGTTGCAGTTGTAAGCTAAGCAGTTGCTGCCTGCGGCTTCAGTTGCACCCGCCAGAGCATCGGCCGCTCGATATATCGATAAACGGCGACGCCAACGAGCGTGCATCCGGCTACGGCGGTCGGCATGAAAATAATGAATTGCGCCCAGCCAGTGACTGGCACTTGCCACCAGACGAGCAGCCCGATCTGCAGCACAAAGGCGTGAGACAAATAAATCGAATAGCTCGCGTCTCCCAAAGATTTAAGGAGCGGGATCGATGGCATTTTCTTGGCATCTTCGAGAGCGAGACAGCCGATGAGGACGAGTGCGCACGGCAGACCCCAAATTAGCAACCGCGGTGCATCGAGGTTTCCCACCAAGAACAGCGCCACAATGCCGATTGGAAGCGCTGGCCAGAAGCTTGCCAAGGATCGGCGTTGATGGATCAGCGCGATCAACATGCCCTGGAAAAATTCAGTGATAATAGGTGACGTATATGTGACAAAAATGGCATTGTTGCGATCACCGACACCAAGCTGGCCGATCACGATTATCGTCGCGCCAATGCCAAGCGTTACAGCGAGCGGCTTGCGAAAGGCCAACCCCACTGCGAATATGGCATAGAAATACATTTCATATTGCAGCGTCCACCCGGGCACCAGGAACGGCCAAATTTCTGTGGTTGTTTGCGGATGATATTGAGGAATGAACAGTAACGAACGCAGCAGTTGATCGGGCGTGGGCAACACACCGGGAAATCCGACCATGACTTGAAGGTACAGGAAAAGTGTTGCGACCCAATAAAGCGGGACAATGCGGATGATCCGTCTGCGCAAAAAGCGGATCGGGTGATCTGCGGATGCCACCGCATACATGATATAGCCACTGATCAGAAAAAACATGTCAACGCCGGCTTGCCCGAAAGTCCAGTGCGCAATCGGATTGAACAGACCGTTGTTTGGGTTCTGCACATGATGAAAAACAACGAGGAGTGCTGCTACCGCCCGCAGATACTGCAGGCTGACTATTTGTGCGTGACGACCCCCCCGGGTACTGACTGGCCTAGCTTTGTTCAGCACGCTCCGTCCGCGTCATCTTCATCTTTCCGTTGATTACCGCAAAAGCAAGGCGTCCTTCAACTAAATCAAGCGCATCGCGACCGAATTGTTCATAGCGCCATCCTGTCAGGATCGAAAGATTTTCGCGCACGCCGGCGGCCAGTAGTTCAAGATCGTCGGTCCGAGCCAGCAGACGAGGGGCGACATTTGATTCCTTTGCCCGTATTTTCAGCAGCAACTTGAGCATTTCAGCCACGAGTGCCCCGTCCTTGCCGAGACCTGGCTTGCGGTCCTCACGCGATGGCATCAGGTCTGCGGGCAGTGGCGGCGCATCGGCAAGCGCTGCCATCATTCGTCCGCCGATATCGTTACCCGCCCATGACGACGAGAGGCCGCGCACCTTTGCAAGGTCACTTTGAGACCGTGGTGGATGCAGTGCAAGATCGCCGAGTGTTTCGTCCTTGATAATGCGCCCGCGCGGCAGGTTTTTGCTGCGTGCTTCGGTTTCGCGCCATGCGGCCAGCGCGCGCAGTCGGCCAAGTACTTCGGGTTTGCGGCTGGCAATCTTTACTCGGAGCCACGCATCATCGAGTTCGGTGACGTAATTTGTCGGATCCGCCAGTTTTTCCATTTCCTGATCGAGCCAGCCGCCACGCCCGGTCTTGATCAGTTTCTCAAGCATACGGGGGAAAATGACAGCCAGATGCGTGACATCACCAATGGCATAAGTAATTTGCCGTTCGTCGAGCGGCCGGCGCGCCCAATCGGTGAAACGTGCCCCTTTATCCAGCGTGATGCCCAGCCATTGATCGACAAGGTTCGAGTAACCGACTTGCTCGCCTTGGCCGAGTGCCATGGCGGCAATTTGCGTATCGAACAGCGGGTGCGGTGTTTTCCCCGTCAGATTATGGATGATTTCTATATCCTGCCCACCGGCGTGAAAGACCTTAAGCACGTCCTCATTGTCGGTCATCAGATCGAGCAGTGGCGTCAAATTCATGCCTGGTGCCATGGGATCGATCGCCGCCGCTTCGTGCCGATCCGCGACCTGGATCAGGCATAGTTCAGGCCAGAAAGTATTCTCGCGCATGAATTCCGTATCGATCGCAACAAAATCGGCCTTGGCCATTCGCGTGCAGAAGTCGGCAAGTGTTGCGCTGTCACTGATCAGGGGGTGAATCTTCATCCTGCCCCCATAGCGACCTTACGCGCCTTGACAATTGAGGCGCGCGCCTGTGTTAGCCGCGGCATGACAAAGCATATCTATCGATCGCATAAATGCGCCGAATTGCGCGCGGACCATGTCGGCGAAACCGTCCGCCTGTCGGGCTGGGTTCACCGCAAGCGCGATCATGGCAATCTGCTCTTCGTCGATATTCGCGATCATTATGGCATTACGCAGATCGTGACCGATACGGATTCCTCTGCACATGCCGTGCTCGACAAGCTGCGCGCTGAGTCAGTGGTAACAGTCAGTGGTATTGTCGTGGCGCGTTCCGCTGAAACGGTGAATTCCGGGTTGCCGACGGGTGAAATCGAAGTGCGTGCATCCGACGTAACGGTCCAGTCAGCAGCGTCCGAATTGCCGATGCCGGTTTTCGGTGAGGCCGAATATCCCGAAGAAATCCGCCTGAAATACCGCTATCTCGACCTGCGTCGGGAGCGCTTGCATGCCAACATCGTGCTTCGATCCAATGTGATCGCGAGCATCCGGCAGCGCATGATCGGGCAGGGTTTCACTGAGTTCCAGACCCCTATCCTGACCGCGAGCAGCCCTGAAGGCGCGCGCGATTACCTGGTGCCGAGCCGGGTGCATCCAGGCAAATTCTATGCGCTGCCGCAAGCGCCGCAGATGTTCAAACAGTTGCTGATGGTCGCAGGTTTCGATCGTTATTTCCAGATCGCGCCGTGTTTTCGCGATGAAGACGCGCGCGCCGACCGCAGCCCGGGCGAATTTTACCAGCTCGATTTCGAAATGAGCTTCGTGACGCAGGACGACGTTTTTGCCGCAATCGAGCCGGTCTTGCATGGCGTCTTCGAAGAGTTTGCTGCTGGACGTTCGGTCAGCGCCGCGCCATTCCCGCGCATTCCCTATCGTGAATCGATGCTGAAATACGGGTCGGACAAGCCTGACCTGCGCAATCCGATCGTCATCACCGACGTGTCGGATCATTTCAAAGAGTCGGGATTTGGGCGGTTCGCTTCGATGGTCGAGGCGGGCGACGTCGTCCGCGCAATCCCGGCACCGGGCACAGCCGAAAAAAGCCGTAAATTCTTCGACGATATGAATGCCTGGGCACAGAGCGAAGGCTATGCAGGGCTCGGTTATATCACGCAAAAGAGTGGCGAGCTCG
>JANODH010000238.1:0-1960 GCA_031412595.1 Sphingomonas sp.
GAATGACGATCAGTGTGTCGACATGCTTCTGCAGTTCGGCGATCCCTGCGTCTGCCGCTTTCTGCCGCCGCGATCCTTCGAAGCTGAAAGGCTTGGTGACGACGCCGACCGTCAGGATGCCACGATCACGCGCCGCTTTGGCGATGACCGGTGCTGCCCCGGTGCCCGTGCCGCCGCCCATGCCGGCAGCGATGAAGCACATGTGCGCGCCCTCGAGTGCGCGTTCTACCTGGTCGATGGTTTCTTCGGCCGCTGCCTTACCGATTTCGGGCCGCGATCCGGCACCAAGGCCTTGCGTAATCTTGAGACCCAGTTGGATGCGTCGTTCGGCCGAGCTGGTGTTCAAAGCTTGCGCGTCGGTATTGGCGACAATGAAATCGACCCCCTGAACATTCGAAGCAATCATGTTGGCAATCGCATTGCCGCCCGCGCCGCCGACACCGATCACGCTGATCCGCGGCCGCAATTCGTCCACCTCTGGTGCAAGAAATTCGATGCTCATCTTCATGTCCCCTTCGACATTCAAGCGGGTAATGGCCGCCCCCCAGAAACCGATTTATTACTAGTGCACTATTCGATTCGTCGATTCACTATAAAAATTAACGACCCAAAGCTTTTTGTTAACTTTTTCAATATCCGTTGCGGAATGCAGCCATCATACGCGACACAAACCCACTGGCGGGCATCCGCGTGACCATTTGCCCTTGTGCCACAACGGCACGCAAATCGACCGGGTCCGACGCCGCATAATGAACCAGACCGGCAAGCGTTGCGAAACCCGGGCCGCTATGCGCTTCGGGCAAGCCGACGATATTTCGCGGTCGCCCGATCCGCACAGCGCGACCCAGCGTCCCTTGCGCGTAATCGGCCAGACCTTTCAGTTCGGCACCGCCGCCGGTCAGCACCACCTGGCGCCCCACTGGTCCCGTAAATCCGAGTTCCTTCAGCGCTTTACCGACTTCACCCATGAGATGTTCGAGCCGCTGGCGGATGACCGTGATCAGCGCCGCGCGCGTGATCCGCGCTGTCTCGCCGGGCTCTTCATCAGTCGACAGCGGCGCGACTTCGAGCATATCGTGATTGTCGCGTGGGGACGCGGTTGCCGATCCGAAGAAGCATTTCATCCGCTCGGCCTGCGTGCGCCGCGTGCCGAACGCGCTGGCGATGTCGTCGGTAATGTCATTGCTGCCGAACGGAATCGACGTCAGGCCAACAAGCAACCCGCCAGCAAAAAGCGATACGTTCGTAACGCCGGCACCGATTTCGACCAGCGCAACGCCAAGCTCGCGCTCTTCCTCCGACAAGCACGCCATCCCGGTGGCGACCGGTGACGCCACAATCGATTTTACTTCGAGATGTGCCGAGCGAACGCACAAATCGAGATTGCGCACCGGAGACCCGTCCGCTGCGACGACGTGGATATCGACACCCAAGGTATCGGCGTGCAGCCCGAGCGGTTTCTTGACACCCTTCAGCCCGTCGAGCGTGTACAGCGTTGGTTGCGCGTGGAGCACCATCCGCCCTTCGGGATCGATCGAGCGGCGACCGGCGGCTAGCAGTTCGTCGATATCGTCCTGTTCGACGCGGTGACCGCCCAGCTCGACTTCGACCGACGCAATGTCGCTGATCAGCCCGCCTGCCGAAAAGCTTACCCAAACGTCTTCGATGTTGATCCCGGCAATCCGTTCGGCCTGCTCGACAGCTTCGCGGACTGCCTTTTCCGTCAGGTCCATGTCCGCAATGTAACCGCGCCGGACGCCCTTGCTCTCACGCTGCCCTGTGCCGAGCACGGTCAATTCGCCCTGTTCGCCGCGTTCGGCAATCAGCGCGGACACTTTCCACGAGCCGATATCGAGTGCCGTAATCAGATTTTCGCGGCGCGGCGCTGCCATTATGCTTCCCCTCCATCATTGCTTTCAGCATTCTCGGTCGGCTTGTCGATTGCCGGCTTGTTCTTGCC
>JANODH010000239.1:0-7123 GCA_031412595.1 Sphingomonas sp.
TGCATAGATATTTTCGGGCGCGCGTTTGAGCGGACGACCGTCAGTAAATGCCTCCATGCGATCGATCAGGGTCGCAACGCGATCAACTTCATCGCGGATCAACTTGGTAAGTGCCTGTCCATCCGGACCGACAGCGTTATCAAGCAACTGTGCGGCGCCGCGAATGCCCGACAGCGGATTTTTGATTTCATGCGCCAGCATGGCCGCAGCGCCGGTCGCAGCGCGGAAACCGCTGCGTCGTTCGCTCCTCGACTGCGCATTTGCCGAGCTAGACAGCGATATGAGGCGCCAGCCCTCATACTCGGGCAGCGGTGTTGCGTGGAAATCGACCCGTAGCTTTGCCCCCCGCGGCGTTTCAATCATGCAGTCGTACGACGCGAATACGCTTTGTTCGCGCAAACCGGCGAGGCAACTTTCGGGAATACGGGCGACAATACCCAGTGGCTTGTGCAACAACGACGATGCGCTTGCATTGAACAGTATTTCAGTTGCTGCGTTTACGCTTGCGATGCATCCGTCGGAATCGAGAACAATCACAGCGCTGGGGATTGCCGCAATCAGCGTATCGGGCCCCGGTCCCGTCGGCATTGCCATCAGGCGGCGGCGCGCGACAGCCACGGATCATAAAATCGCGCGAGCATATCAAGTACGATTGCACTATCGCCGACCTGATTAACGGCATTGCGAAAATCAGCAGAGCCGTGAAGCCCTTTGGTGTACCAGCCGATATGCTTGCGAGCCAGATTGACCCCTGTAATCTCACCATAATGATCGAGCATAGCTTTATAATGTGCAGTAATCAGGTGGTATTGCTCCTCGATACTGGGGTCAGCCGGCACATTGTGCCCGGTCAGGGCTGCCATCACCTGCCCGAGCAACCACGGCTTTCCGTAAGCCCCGCGCCCGATCATGACGCCGTCTGCAGCGGACTGATCGAGTGCCGCATTGGCATCATCGATCGAGCAGATGTCGCCATTCACGATCACTGGAATCTTGACTGCATCTTTAACGCGGCGGACGAAAGTCCAGTCCGCGCTGTCACGATACATTTGATTACGCGTGCGACCGTGCACCGTGATCATTCTGGCACCCAGATCTTCGGCAATATGAGCGAGCTCGGGCGCGTTCAGCGAACCGTGATCCCAACCCATGCGCATTTTTACTGTGACAGGAACGTCGACTGCCTTGACAGTCGCTTCGATCAAACTGGCAGCAAGCGGCAAATCGCGCATTAGCGCCGAGCCGGCATCGCCGTTGACCACCTTTTTAACCGGGCAACCCATGTTAATGTCGATAATCGCTGCGCCGCGATCAGCATTCAATTTTGCTGCTTCTGCCATTTCACGCGCCGTGCAGCCCGCCAGCTGCACCGACACTGGCTCCTCGACAGGATCCCACGCCGCTTTCTGAAGCGACTGACGCGTTTCACGGATCATTGCCTGGCTGGCGATCATTTCCGTCACGTTGAGACCCGAACCGTAGCGTCGCACAACCGTACGGAACGGCATATCCGTAACGCCCGTCATCGGTGCCAGGATGACGGGGCACTCGATTTCCACGGGCCCGACTTTGATAGGATAAATACGCTGCACGTGCCTGCCTAAAATTAAGGCAATTTCTCTATCCCGAATGCGACTGGTCGGCAAGGTAGAGCTTGGCTAAGCGCAATGCATGAAGACCGTCGCACTTATCGTTGCTGCAGGTCGCGGAGAGCGCGCGGGTGGTGACGTGCCTAAGCAATTCGTAAGGCTCGGCGGCGTTTCGGTATTGGCGCGCGCGGTCGATGCCTTTCCGAACATGCCGGTGTTCGTCGTTATCGGCGCCGGACAGCGAGAGATGGCGATCGAGGCACTGGACGATCGCGTCGTCACGCTCGTAACCGGGGGTGCTGAACGGCAGGACTCAGTCAGGCACGGCCTCGAAGCGATCGGTTCGGCAGATTACGTACTGATCCATGATGCTGCTCGTTGCCTGTTGCCACAATCAGTCATCGAGCGTCTTTTGACTGCCCTCGAAACACATGCTGGGGCAGTACCGGTGCTGGCGATCGCCGATAGTGTAGCCCGCGTGGACGGAATTTTAGGCGACGCGGTGGATCGTACCGGCCTCGCCCGTGTTCAGACGCCGCAAGCTTTCCGCCACGATGCTATCATGACGTCACATCAGCGGTGGACTGGCGGGATTGCGACCGACGACGCGCAAGTCGCGCGCGCCGCAGGTTTCACCGTAGCTACCGTGGAAGGCGACGTATTGCTTGAAAAAATTACTCGACCGGAGGACTTTGCTGCTGCCATGAAACATTTGTTCGTCAGCCGAACGGCGCAGGGTTTCGACGTGCACCGGCTCGAAGCTGGTTGCGAGTTGTGGCTGGGGGGCGTGCACGTTCCGCATGATAAGGGACTGGCAGGGCATTCGGACGCAGACGTAGCGCTTCATGCGATAACCGACGCTGTGCTCGGCTGTATCGGCGCCGGTGACATCGGAAGTCATTTTCCCCCAACGGATGCGCAATGGCGCGGTGCATCGTCGGATCGTTTCCTCAACCATGCCCGACAGCTGGTTGCCGAAATGGGCGGCGTGATCGATTTCATCGATCTGACGTTGATATGCGAAGCCCCTAAAATCGGCCCGCACCGCGAAGCCATGCGCGTTCGAATTGCTGAAATCTTACGCGTTCCCGTTTCGCGGATCAGTGTTAAAGCAACAACGACCGAACGACTTGGTTTTACCGGTCGCGGTGAAGGCATTGCTGCGCAAGCGATTGCCACGTTACGTGTCCCGGAGGATTTGTGAGCGATATCGGCCCCGAAGAAAAGGTAATAATCGATACACTGTTGCCAGAAGTGCTGGTCGCTGCTGCCAAGCGCGTGATCGATGCCAACCGTGCTGTCGGCCGCACGATCGCTGTTGCCGAAAGCTGCACCGGCGGATTGGTCGCAGCCGCGCTGACCGAACATCCCGGATCGTCAGACATATTCACAGCAAGCGTCGTATCTTATTCCAACGCCGCGAAAATTGCCCATTTGAACGTCGGCAACGACATCATCGAAACATTTGGTGCGGTGTCCATCGCGACAGCATGGAGCATGGCCCTTGGCATGCTGAAGGCCAGCGACGTCGATGTTGCTGTGTCTATTACGGGCGTTGCCGGGCCGGGCGGCGGCACCGACAGAAAGCCCGTTGGCACTGTCGTTTTTGCACGAGCCGTTCGCGGCGAAGACCCCGAAAAGATCCATGCGGACAAGAAATTCTTCGACAACAACGGCCGCGGTGGTGTCCGGCTTCAGGCGGCGCTGGTTGCACTCGAATTACTGATGCCCGATCCGGTCACAGAATAAAGTGCATCGGCACGGGTCTCGAATGCGTTGATCATTTTGCGCAACGCTGCATCAAACATCTGACCAGCGATCGCTTCGAAAACACGGTTCTTGAATGCAAATTCGACTGTGAAATCGATGGTGCAACCACCGGGTGCCGGTTCGAATTGCCATTCGTTGCGTAAAAACTTGAGCGGACCATCGACGTAATCGACACTGATGCGTTTGGCGCGATCCTTCCCGACGCGACTGGTGAAGCGTTCGCGAAGCGACCGGAAGCCAACAATCAAATCCGCAATCATTTCGTGTTCACTCGCGGAACGGACGCGCACTGCGGTGACCCACGGCAAAAACTCGGCATAGCGGCCGACGTCTGCCACAAGGTCGAACATCTGTTCGGGCGTATAAGGCAGGAACCGCTTTTCACGATGGCCGGGCATCAGAGCGTGTTCAATTTCGCCTCGCGCGCAGCACGAAGTTTTTTGAAATCGTCACCGGCGTGATAGCTTGAGCGCGTCAGCGGCGACGACGCAACAAGTAAAAACCCCTTAGCGCGCGCGATACCGGCATAGGCAGCAAACGTCGCTGGCGTAACGAAATCGATGACTTTTGTATGTCTCGGCGTTGGCTGCAGATACTGACCAAGGGTCAGGAAGTCGACATCGGCGCTGCGCATGTCGTCCATCACCTGGTGGACTTCCGTGCGCGCTTCGCCGAGACCCATCATCATGCCCGATTTCGTGAAGATCGACGGATCGTGGCGTTTAACGCTTTCGAGCAAACGCAGCGACGCATAATAGCGCGCGCCCGGTCGGATCGTGGGATACAACCGTGGCACAGTCTCAAGGTTGTGATTATAAACGTCAGGGCGTGCGGCAACGATGGACTCGACCGCTGCTTGCGACTTGTTGCGAAAGTCGGGCGTAAGAATTTCGATCGTCGTCTTGGGCGTTGTCCGGCGCAGCGCTTCAATCAACTTTACGAACTGCGATGCGCCGCCATCGGGCAAATCATCACGATCAACGCTCGTAACCACGATATGTTCTAGCCCGAGTTCAGCCGCCGCGTCGGCTGTGTGCTGCGGCTCCATCGGATCGACTGCACGTGGCATGCCCGTCTTCACGTTACAGAAAGCACAAGCACGCGTACACGTGTCGCCAAGAATCATCACGGTTGCGTGTTTTTTAGTCCAGCACTCGCCGATGTTGGGGCAGGCCGCTTCCTCGCATACTGTCGCCAGATTGAGACGGCGCATCAGCGCTTTTGTTTCGGCAAATCCCACGGAGGTCGGCGCTTTGACGCGAATCCAGTCGGGTTTGCGCGCGCGTACGACGCTTGGGTTGGATAAACTCATGCCGCCGAGATAGCGATGGCGACCCCGTTTGCCAACCAGCCCGGCCGTAGTTATCCGTTAGGCCAAAGGGGGGGCTAACTATGATCGTTGAGACGCTAACCTCGCCGATAATATTGTTTTTCGGCCTCGGATTGCTGGCCGGTTTTGCCCGCTCGGATCTGGCTGTTCCCGAAGCGCTGGCCAAAGCTATGGCACTCTATCTGATGGCAGCAATCGGCCTGAAAGGCGGTGTTTCCGTTGCCGAATCGGGTTTTACGGTGTCGCTGGGCGTCACTGCAGCGGCAGGAATGATCCTGAGCTTCCTCTTGCCCCTGCCCGCCTTTGCACTGTTGCGGTCTGTCGGCCGTCTTTCACGGATCAACGCAGCAGCGGTTGCCGCACATTATGGCTCGGTCAGCCTCGTGACGTTCGTAACAGCGGAGCAGATGCTGAGCGGGAATGGCATGCCCGCGGCGGGATTCAAGGTCGCGGTTCAGGCGCTGATGGAGACGCCAGCGATCATATCAGGCCTGTTTCTTGCAAGACGGGACCAGCGCGACACAGCCTCTGGCGGTTTGTGGCACGAGGTGTTGTTCAACGCATCGGTTGTCCTGCTGGTCGGCAGTTTTATGATCGGCTTGGTTGCAGGAAAGGACGGCTTTGCGCCGATCAGACCCGTGTTTGACGGCGGTTATCGCGGCATTCTTTGCCTGTTCCTGCTCGACATGGGATTGATCGCCTCTCGGCGTATTATGCAGACCAAGGCGTTGACTGTGCCGCTTGTGACGCTCGGGATAGCAATTCCGTTGCTGAACGGGTCGATCGGCACAGTTTTGGCTACACTGATCGGTCTTGACGTCGGCACAGCGGCAATGCTGGGGATTCTGGCCGCAAGCGCATCGTATATTGCAGTCCCAGCCGCAATGCGTCTCGCTCTGCCGGAAGCAGATCCAGGCATTTATCTGTCGATGTCGCTTGGGATAACATTCCCGTTCAATATCGTGTTTGGCATTTCGCTCTTTGCGTGGCTCGCACAAATGCTAGGAAGCATGTGATGGACACCGTTACCCGCAAACGCATTGAGATTGTAACGGATGCACCGCTCGTTCCGCGCGTTGTCGCAGCCTGCCATGCCGCCGGGATCAGCGGGTATACCGTCCTGCCAGCGCTATCGGGCCACGGTCGCTCCGGAGACTGGAGCGAAGACCGCTTGAGCGGCGCACAGTCCAAAGTAATTGTGCTTGCGATTGCGTCTGCAGAACGCGCTGACGCCTTACTCGATGCTCTCGGGCCGGTACTTGACAGTCATAAGCTTCTCGTGATGGTCGGTGATGTCGCTGTGATCCGCGGCGAACGGTTCGGGTGAAAACTTGGAAAAACTGATTGAGGGCTACCACCGGTTTCGCGCGAACGACTGGCATGTCGAACGCGAACGCTGGGCCGAACTCGAGGCTGGCCAACGCCCGCGCATTATGGTCATTGCTTGCTCCGACAGCCGCGTCGATCCGGCAACAATTTTCGACACGCCGCCGGGTGCGATGTTCGTGGTAAGGAATGTCGCCAATCTTGTACCGCCGTTCGAAGAGGGTGGCGGGCGGCATGGCGTGTCCGCCGCGCTTGAATTTGCAGTTACGCAGCTCGAAGTGCCGCAAATCATGGTGATGGGGCATGGGAGCTGCGGTGGCGTTGCTGCTGCTCTCTCCCGCCGTTTCGAGGGCGCGCCTGCAGGTGAAGGTGGCTTCATTGCGCATTGGATCGATTTGCTCGACGAGGCCCGCGACGAAATTGTTGCAATCCATGGCACCGGCGAAGCAGCCGTACGCGCGCTCGAACTCGAAAGCGTGAAAGTCAGCCTTGCAAACCTGCGCACATTTGCCTGCGTCCGCGAGCGTGAGGCGGCAGGCACATTGCAGCTCCGCGGCAGTTATTTTGCACTAAGCGAAGGCGTATTGCACGTGCTGGATGAAGTAACAGGCGCGTTTCACCCTGCTTAAAGGCCAAGTGCATAGCGGACGACATTCAGATCACCGTAGCGCACGCAGGCGTCCGCCGCTGCTTCCGTCTTCGGCTTGGCATGATAGGCAATCCCCAGCCCCGCGGCTTCGATCATCGGAATGTCATTCGCGCCGTCCCCAATGGCAACGCTGGTTGATGCATCGCGTCCGGCCAGAGCTTGGAGCAATACCGTCCTTTTGGTTTGTGCATCGACGATTGGTTGTTCGACATCGCCGGTCAGGCAGCCGTTTTTGACGACAAGGCGATTGGCGATGGCTCGATCGAAGCCGATTTCGGCAGCCACGGGTCCTGTAAAATGCGTGAAGCCGCCGGATACAAGGATTGCTTCACCTCCCGCCGCACGGAACGCCGTAACAAGTTCTTTTGCTCCGCCCATAAGGTTGACGCGTTCGCGCAGGCATTCTGCAATTGTGGCCTCTGATAGGCCGGCGAGGAGCGCGACACGGTCCCGCAGCGC
>JANODH010000240.1:0-10674 GCA_031412595.1 Sphingomonas sp.
GCAAAACCGAATAGCGTCATCGAATCCTCGCGGACTTGCAGGTCGGTGTGGAGCATCACCGTCCCGCCAACCGGGCCGATCGTGGTCAGCGTCCGCGTCGATGCCTGCACCAGATAACCAACGCCACCAACATCGAGCACGGCATGATCCGATGCGGTTTCAGCCAAAGTTCCGGTCAGGCGGGCGATCATCGTGCCGTCCTAGCGGGGGCGTGATGCGCATGGCAAATGGCAACGGCCAGTGCGTCGGCGGCATCGGGTCCGGTAATTTTCACGCCGGGTAGCAGGATTTTCAGCATGGCCTGAACTTGCGCTTTCTCCGCACCACCCGTGCCGACGACAGCTTTCTTGACCAGCCGTGCGGCGTATTCGCCAACCACGATTCCGCGCCGTGCCGCTGCCAGCAAGACAACCCCGCGCGCGTGGGCAAGCTTGAGCGTCGATTGCGCATTGGTGTTTACGAACACTTCCTCGACGGCTGCCCCATCGGGCTTGTGCTCGCTCAGAATGTCGGCGAGCAGCGTGTCGATCACGCAAAGCCGCTCGGCCAACGGCATTTTCGCATCCGTCCTGATCTGGCCATTGGCGACATGGCTGAGCCGGTTCCCCTGTGCCGCGATCACGCCCCAGCCGGTTGTGCCAAGGCCGGGATCGAGACCGAGAATTATCACTCAGTCAAAGGCGCGACGCAGGCAAAGCCCGCGTCGTCGAACGGGCAAGGCCCGTCGGCCGCGCGCGATGCATCGGGCGAGCCAGCGACGCTGGTCGCCTCGTGCATCATAGGCGTTCCATTACGTCGTCGCTGACGTCGTAATTGCCCCATACGGTCTGCACATCGTCATCATCGTCGAGCGCATCGAGCAATTTCATGAGCGTGCCCGCATCGCTTTCGCTTACTGACACCATGGTTTGCGGACGCCAGGCGAGCTTGACGCCTTCGGGTTCGCCCAAGGCCACTTCGAGTGCCTTGGCAACTTCGTGCAGATCGCCTTGCGCGGTCCAGATTTCGTGGCCTTCGTCGGACGAGGACACGTCTTCAGCGCCGGCTTCGAGCGCGGCATCGAACACCGTATCGGCATCGCCTGCCTTGGCGGGATAGGTGATCTGGCCGAGCCGGTCGAAGGCGTGGCTGACTGCCCCCGGCGCACCGATGTTGCCGCCGTTTTTGGAGACTGCGGTTTTGACGTTGGTCGCTGTCCGGTTGCGGTTGTCGGTCAGCGTTTCGATGATGAGGCTGACGCCACCGGGACCGAAGCCTTCGTAGCGTATTTCTTCGTAATTCGCCCCGTCGCCCTTCGACGCGTTGTTGATCGCACGTTCGATATTGTCCTTGGGCATGCCGCCTGCGCGCGCGGTAAGCACCGCGGCCCGCAGGCGCGCATTCATGGCAGGATCGGGCAGACCGGATTTGGCCGCGACCGTGATTTCGCGGCTGAGCTTTGAAAAGGCCGCTGCGCGTTTTTTATCCTGTGCACCTTTGCGGTGCATGATGTTCTTGAACTTGCTGTGGCCTGCCACGGATCAGAACTTCACGGCGGTGCCGGACGCGGTCACCATCAGCATCGATCCGCCTTGGCCCAAGACTTCATAATCGAGATCGATGCCGATTACGGCGTCAGCGCCGAGTGCACGTGCTTCGGCAGCGGCTTCGTCGAGTGCCGTCTTGCGGGCATCGCGCAGCGTCGACTCGTATGCGCCCGAGCGCCCGCCGACGATGTCGCGGACGCTGGCAAACAAATCCTTGAAGATGTTCGCGCCGACGATGACTTCGCCAGTAACGATGCCCAGATATTCGCGCACCGCACGGCCTTCGATCGTGGTTGTGGTGGTCATGATCATCATGGTTTCTCCTCAGTAGCATGCTTTACGATCAGGCGAGACCGAGCGCCGCTTTATACATGTCGAGCAGCGTTTCGGCTTCGTCGCGGTCATTCTTGTCCATTTTGCGCAAGCGGACAATCTGGCGCATGATTTTGGGGTCGTAGCCGACGGCTTTGGCTTCGCCATAAACATCCTTGATGTCGTCGCTGATGCCCTTTTTCTCTTCTTCGAGCCGCTCGATCCGTTCAATGAGAAGGCGTAGTTGGTCGGCTTGGATAATATCGCTCACGTAAGTCCCCGGGAAACGTTGAGCGCGCGGCCTAATGCCCCGCTGCGTTCTTCGCAACGCTTTCTGCCATACGCGCCACTTGTTCGGGCGTGGCCTCGGGCTGGCCCGCTTTCCACGCGGCATAAGGCATACCGTAAATCGCCTCGCGCGCATCGTCTTTCGACAGGCCGCCTGCTTCGGCCACCCAGTCGGACAGGCAATTGCGGCAAAACCCGGCAAGCCCCATCAGATCGATGTTCGCAGCGTCCTGCCGATGCTGCAAATGTGCGACGAGGCGTCGGAACGCCGCTGCCGCTACGGCATCTGAAATCTCTTGCATGTGAATACCCTCGCTTGAAGTGTCGCGTTTAGGCTCTATTCGGGATGCCGACCAGCCCGGGAGAGAGTCACTTGGTTCAAGCATTGCCCGCTCGCACCCGCAAGGTTCGCATTCTCGCAACGCTTGGCCCTGCCAGCAAGACGCCCGCAATGATCGAAAAGCTGATGCGCGCCGGCGCTGACGCATTTCGCGTGAACATGAGCCACGGGACGCAGGACGATCACAAAGCGACGATTGCGGCCATCCGGGGCCTGGAAAAAGCGATCGGCCGACCGACAACGATCCTTGCCGATCTGCAAGGCCCAAAACTGCGTGTCGGGACCTTTGTGGACGGCAAAGTCGAACTGGTCACGGGTGCATCGTTCCGCCTCGATCGCGACTCCACGCCGGGCGATGCAACGCGCGCCTGTCTGCCGCACCACGAGATATTCGCGGCATTGGAAGTAGGTGCGCGATTGTTGCTCGACGATGGCAAGCTCGTGCTGCGCGTGACCGAAATGGCTGACCATCATGTCATGACGCGTGTCGAAGTCGGCGGGGTGCTGTCCGACCGCAAGGGGCTGAACGTGCCCGATGTCGTCATACCGATGGCTGCGCTGACCGAAAAAGACCGCAGCGATCTGGCGTTTGCGCTCGATCAGGGCGTCGACTGGGTCGCGCTGTCGTTCGTGCAGCGGCCCGAAGACCTCGCTGAAGCGCGCAAGCTCATTCAGGGCCGCGCCGCGCTGCTTGCAAAGATCGAAAAACCAGCGGCGCTTGATCGGCTCGAAGACATTATCGAAATGGCCGACGCGGTGATGGTTGCGCGCGGTGATCTGGGTGTCGAACTACCGCCCGAAGCTGTGCCGCCGGCGCAAAAACGCATTGTCGAAACTGCGCGACGCTATGGCCGACCGGTGGTTGTGGCCACGCAAATGCTCGAATCGATGATTACGGCACCCACGCCGACGCGCGCCGAAGTTTCGGACGTCGCGACGGCCATGTATGATGGCGCGGATGCCGTAATGCTTTCTGCTGAGAGTGCAGCGGGGGCATGGCCGGTCGAATCAGTCAGCATGATGGACCGGATCGCGATGACAGTCGAAGCTGATCCGGGCTACGCCGCGCGGCTGCATTTTACCGAAACCAAAGCCGATCCGACGACGGCTGACGCTTTAGCAGGAGCGGCACGCGAGATTGCGATTACAGTCGGCGCGAAAGCGATCATTTGCTTCACTTCGTCGGGCTCGACCGCGCGGCGTATTTCGCGCGAACGGCCGTCGGTGCCGCTCCTCGTGCTCACCCCGAAGGCAGAAACGGCGCGCCGTTCGGGGCTGCTTTGGGGCGTTCACGCTGTCCACACCCGCGATGTCGACAGTTTCGAAGACATGGTCGCCAAATCGAAGCGTATGGTGCTCCGCCACAAGCTTGCTGCGGGCGGGGATCGTGTGATCGTGATGGCCGGCGTGCCGTTCGGGACGCCGGGGTCGACCAATGTGCTTCACGTCGTTCGCCTGACCGGCGACGAACTGAAAGGACACAAGGCCGGTTAGAGCAGGCCTCTTTGTTGCAAATCTGTGCGCAGCGTTGCGGCGTCGCTGAAGTGATGACCGACAAATCCGTTCGCGGCGCCCGCTTCGACATTTTCGACCCGGTCGTCGATGAACAGGCCTTCGCCGGGTGCAAGGCGGAAGCGGCGCAGAGCGAGCGCGTAAATGGCTGGATCGGGCTTCACCAGCTTTTCCTCACCTGAAACCACAATGTCGATAAAATGATCGAAGACGGGCTTTGTCGGACGAAACCCTGCCCAGAATTCCGCGCCGAAATTGGTGATGCCAAAAATCGACACGTTGCGCGCTGCCAGTTCGTCGACGATGTCGGCTATGCCCGGCACGGGGGTGTGGATCGTTTCGTTGAACCGCGATGCATAAGCGTCGATCAGATGCGCATGATCGGGAAATCCGCTTTTGCGTTCGGCAACCATATCTGCCAGCGGGCGTCCGGCATCATGCTGGAAATGCCAATGTTCGGTCACGACGTTCGACAGGAACCATTCAAGTTCCTGTGGGTCGGCGATCAGCTTTTCGAAAAGGACCCGCAGTGACCAGAAAAACAGGACATTGCCGACGTCGAATATGACGGCGCGGACTGGCGGGGTGGGGGTTAAATGAGCAAAGCCCGTGTTTTCGTCGGTCGTCACGGCGTGACGTCGTCCGGGCTGATCGGTGTCGCGCTTAGCATCGCTAAGCGTCGCACCGCGTCAGCCTTGCCGCGCTTTGAACCGCCGATTCGTCTTGTTGATCACATAGGTGCGTCCGCGACGGCGGATGACGCGGTTATCGCGGTGACGGTCCTTAAGCGACTTCAACGAGTTACGAATCTTCATGGCTGCGGTCTTTATCCGGAAAAATTGCGAGCGCCGCGCCTAGGCAAGCAGGCTGGCGAAGTCAAGGCGAATGCGGCACAAGGGACAGGGTCGCATGTTGTAGGCGTAACGAATTTCCAGGAGTAAATCATGATGACGCGCGCTTTGCTTTTTTCCACGGCTCTCGTTCTCGGCGGATGTGCAGCCAGCATCCCGCCTGTGCAAGTCACGCGGTTCCACCTGGGGCAAGACATTGTTCGCGCGCCCGTTGCGCCGGTCGTTGTCGAAGCCAGCCTCGAACGCGCCGCTTATGACGCAGCCGTGGCCCGCGAACTGGCGCAGCTCGGCTTTGCTGCTGGCGGTGCCGATGCGCGCTATACATTTTCCAGCGAAGTCACGCGCGAGGCCCGCGCCGCGGCACCGAAACGGTCGCCGATCAGCATCGGGATCGGTGGCGGCACGGGCGGCTATGGCGGCGGTGTCGGTGCAGGCGTGAGCTTCGGCCTCGGCGGCAATAAGAGCAACGAAATCGTCCTGACGCGACTCTCCGTTCAGCTGCGTGAACGCGGCGGTGCCGGTGTGGTCTGGGAAGGCCGCGCCGAGACCGAAGCGCCATCGAATGCGCCTGCGTCACAGCCGGGCCTTGCGGCCGACAAATTGGCAAAGGCGCTATTCAAAGACTTCCCCGGCGAGAGCGGTCGCACTATCAGCGTGCCATGAGCATCAGCATTCACAGCGATTTCGACAGCGGCAATATCGACGTAACAAGCATCGAGGGAAGCAGCGCAAAGCTTGCGATCCGCCGCGACAAGGATTCCGATTTTTATCAGTGGTTTTATTTCCGCGTTGATGGCGCAGCCGGAAAAGCGCTCGAATTGCGTCTTACCAATTGTTCGGGATCGGCTTACCCGCTGGGCTGGCCCGATTACCGGGCATGCGTCAGCCACGACAATCAGGACTGGCTGCGCGCCGAAACCAGCTACAGCAATGGCGTGCTGACAATCCGCCACACGCCGGACAGCGACTGCGTGTGGTTTGCCTATTTCGCGCCTTACACGATGGAACGCCATGCCGCGCTGATCGACCGGATCGCGGCAGCGCCCGGCGTAGGGCACCGCGTGCTTGGCAAAACGCTCGACGGTCGCCCGCTCGATTTGCTGACGATCGGCGATGGGCGCTTGCAAATCTGGCTTTATGCACGGCAGCATCCCGGCGAAACGATGGCCGAATGGTGGATGGAAGGCGCGCTCGATTTGCTGATCTCGGACGAGTCCATGGCAGCGGAATTGCGTGAAGCTGCCACATTTTACGTGGTGCCGAACATGAATCCCGATGGCAGTGCGCGCGGGCACTTGCGCACCAATAGCGTCGGCGTAAATCTCAATCGCGAGTGGGCAGCGCCGACACTCGAACGCAGCCCAGAAGTGCTGATGGTTCGCAATGCGATGGATGAAACCGGCGTCGATTTTTCGATCGATGTGCACGGCGACGAAGCCATCCCCTATGCTTTCATGGCTGGATTTCACGGCATTCCGGCGTGGACGCAGCGCCAGGGCGATCTCTATGACATGTATCTGAAGCGCCTTGCCGCTCACACGCGCGATTTCCAAACGCAGTTCGGCTATCCCAAGGCAGCGGACGGCAAGGCCAATCTGTCGATGTCGACGAACCAGCTGGCCGAACGCTTCGGCGCCGTGTCGATGACGCTTGAAATGCCGTTCAAGGATAATGCCAATGCACCTGATGCCCGGCATGGCTGGTCACCCAAACGGTCGCAACAACTGGCGCGCGACTGCCTGACTGTGCTTGCCGGGATGCTCGACGAACTTTGATGCAGATCACAGACGATGATCTTTCGGGGCGCGAAATTACCGCGCTGCTCGACTATCATCTGGCTGAAATGCATCGCAATTCGCCGCCGGGGAGCGTGTTCGCCTTCGATATCGACCGGCTGCGCAGCGACGATGTGACATTCTGGTCCGTTTGGCGCGATAAAGCATTGCTCGGCTGCGGCGCGATGAAAGCGCTCGACGCCACCAGCGGCGAAATCAAATCGATGCGCACCGCGCCCGATTGTCTGCGTCAGGGCGCAGCGGCAGCGCTGCTCGATCACATGATCGACGTTGCAAATGCACGTGGATACGAACATCTCTGTCTCGAAACCGGGTCGGGGGCGGCATTTGAACCGGCGTTGGCGCTTTACCGAAAGCGCGGCTTTGCGAACGGGCACGCGTTCGGCGACTATACGCCCAGCGCATTTAACCAGTTTTTGCATTTGACGCTCTAGCCGTTGCACCTGCGTCTTACGCTGGTAAAACAGCAGAACTTGATCGAGGATAAACCATGCGTCGTTTCGTGTTGACTGCCCTGCCACTTTTATTTGCCCAGCCTGCGTTAGCGGCTGATCCAGCCCCCGTTTCCGAACTCGTAGCAAAAGTGAACATTCCCTATCAGGCATTTACGCTGCCCAATGGACTGCGCGTGCTGGTCCATACCGATCGCAAAGCGCCTGTGGTTGCGGTCAATATCTATTACCACGTCGGGTCGAAGGACGAGCCGAAAGGCAAAACCGGCTTTGCGCATCTTTTCGAACATTTGATGTTCAACGGGTCGGAAAATTCGCCCGGCGATTTCTTCGAGCCGCTGCAGCAAATCGGCGCGACCGATTATAACGGCACTACCTGGTATGACCGGACCAATTATTTCCAGACCGTGCCGACAGGCGCGCTCGAGCGCGTCTTGTGGCTGGAAAGCGATCGCATGGGGCATCTGCTCGGCGCCGTGACGCAAGCAAAGCTCGATAACCAGCGCGGCGTGGTCCAAAATGAAAAGCGGCAGAGCGATAACCAGCCGTTCGGCACGGTCGATTATGTCGTCGGCACGACATTGTTTGCCGAAGGTCACCCCTACCGGCACAGCGCTATCGGATCGATGGCCGATCTGAATGGCGCAAGTCTCGAAGATGTGAAGAACTGGTTCCGCGCCAAATACGGGCCGGACAATGCCGTGCTGGTGCTTGCGGGTGACGTCGACCTGAAAACGGCCAAGCGACTGGTGACCAAGCAGTTCGGCAACATCCCGCGTGGTCCCGCTGTCTCGCGCGTCGCAGCGCCGATCCCGACGCTGGATGCACCAATCAGCAAAGTGCTGAAGGACAAAGTGCCCTACACGCGGATTGCGCGTTACTGGACGGTGGAGGGCGTCAATGGCGCCGATACGACCGCGCTCAACGCAGCGGCTGCCGTGCTCGGCGGCCTTTCGTCGAGCCGCCTCAATAATGCGCTGGTGCGCGGCGACAAGACCGTGGTCAGCGTTGGTGCAAGCGTCGAGGCTTATGAGAAGCTGGGCATGTTGTCGGTCGTCGCGAACGTGAAACCCGGCGAAAATGTCGGCGCGGTGGGCGCGCGGCTCGATGCGCTAATTGCCGATTTCTTGAAAACCGGGCCGACGGAGGACGAAGTGCGCCGCGTTGTGACCAAGGCAGTTGCGGCAACGATCGGCGGCTATGAATCGGTCGGCGGTTTTAGCGGCAAGGCCGTGGCGCTCGCCGAAGGGCTGGTTTATTCGAACAACCCGGCAAATTACAAAAAAGAACTGAAAGAGCTTGCCGCGCTGACGCCGGGCCAGGTTGCTGCCGCCGCGCGCAGATGGATGGGGCGTCCGGTTTTCAACCTCACTGTCGAACCCGGCGAGCGCGATACGTCGGCAGAAATGCTTGCGATCACTGGCGATTCGCCATCGACTGTTGCGCCGCCCGCACCGGTCGCTGGGGCGGCGCCTGCGCCTAAGTCTTTGGCTCGTCCTGCCCCACCGGTCGGAAGCCTGAGCGAACTCGATTTTCCCGCGATTGAGCGAACGACGCTTTCGAATGGCATGCCTGTTTTCTTCGCGCGGCGAGCGTCGATCCCGGCCGTGCGGATGTCGGTCAGTTTCGATGCAGGTTTCGCCAGTGATCCGAAAGCAGCGCTCGGCACGCAGGCGCTGATGCTGGCCGTGCTCGACGAAGGCACCAAGACACGCAATTCGATCCAGATTGCGGAAGAAAGCGAGCGGCTGGGCGCAAGCATTTCGACCAGCGCAAGCATCGACCGGACGAATATCGGGCTCTATTCGCTGACGCCCAATCTCGGCGCGTCGCTCGGTCTGGTTGCCGACATTATCCGCAATCCTGCTTTTGCGCCCAGTGAAGTCGAGCGCGTGCGCGGACAGCAACTCGCGCGGATCAAGGCCGGCCTCAGTTCGCCCGACGGGATTGCAAGCTATGTCTTGCCGACGCTGATTTACGGGACAGCGCACCCTTACGGAAACCCGGGGACGGGGGCAGGGGAAGCAGCTTCGGTTCGCACGATAAGTCGTGACGCGCTTGTGCAGTACCACCAGGACTGGTTGCGTCCGGACAATGCGCAGATTTTCGTCATCGGCGATACGACACTGGCGGCACTGAGACCGCAACTCGAAGCGGCCTTCGGCGATTGGAAAGCGCCCGCGAAGCCCAAACCGGTCAAGGCTTTCACAGCAGCAATCCCTGCGCCTGCGAACAAGATCTACCTCATCGACCGGCCGGGCTCGGGTCAGTCGGTCATCCTGGCGGGCACGGTCATCGACAAGACCGGCAAAGACGATCTGGTCACGCTGCGGCAGGCCAATGACGTGATGGGCGGCAGTTTTCTCTCAAGAATGAACGGTGACCTGCGCGAGACCAAGGGCTGGTCGTATGGCATGTATTCGGCGATCAACAGTTATGAAAACCGGACGTCGTTCATACTGAATGCGCCGGTCCAGGCCGACCGGACGGGCGATTCGGTCGTCGCGATCATGGGCCAGATGCGCGATTATTTGAACGCGAAGGGCACGACCGCGGCTGAACTCGAACGCACGACCAATGGGTCGGTGCGCGAATTGCCGGGTCAGTTTGAAACGTCGGATGCTGTGCTGGGCTCGATGCAGCGGATCGTCTGGCTCAACCGGCCCGATGATTATTGGGAAAAGCTGCCGGCGCGCTATAAAGCGATGACAACGGGCGACCTCGATGCTGCCGCGCGCGCGACGCTCGATCCGGCAAAATTGACCTGGATCATTGTCGGTGATGCCGCCTCTGTAAAACCACAGCTTGCAAAAGCCGGGCTGCCCGTCGAAACGATGCCAGCCCCCAAGGGTGACTGATTCACAGGAGAGAAGTATGTCGAACGTCGCAGGCGCATGGAATTGTGTTGTCAAATCGCCACTGGGCGAACAGCAGTCGGTGATGACAGTCGTCGATAACGGCGATGGCACATGGTCGGGCACGAACGCAGGCGCGATGGGCTCGCTGTCGTGCGACAATGGCAAAATCGATGGCAACAAGCTGACATGGACGATGGACATGAAAGTGCCGATGCCGATGGTGCTCGAATGCGACGCGACGGTGGACGGCGACACCATCACCGGCGGCGTTAAGGCTGGCATGTTCGGCACGTCGCCGCTGTCAGGAACACGCGCTTAACCGAGCCGGGTCATGTGCCCCATCTTGCGGCCCGGACTGGGCGCGCCTTTGCCATAAAGGTGAAGGTGTGCGCCCGGTTCCGCAGCCAAAGCAGGCCAGTGATCGACGTCGCTGCCGATCAGGTTCTGCATCGCAACGCCCGGTGCCACCAAATCCGTTAACCCGAGCGGCAGGGCGCAAATGGCGCGGATGTGGTTTTCGAATTGTGACGTCGTTGCGCATTCGATCGTCCAGTGCCCGCTGTTATGCACGCGCGGGGCCATTTCGTTGAAGACCGGGCCGTTCTTGCTCGCAAAAAATTCGATTGCCAGAACGCCGACATAATCGAGAGCGTCGGCAATCCGGACAGCAAGTGCTTTTGCTTCGTCGATCTGTGCACGAATGTCGGGGTGTGGTGGCACGGTAGACGTCCGCAATATG
>JANODH010000241.1:0-11033 GCA_031412595.1 Sphingomonas sp.
CCCTCGCGATGATATTGCAGCGGCACGGCATAGATTGATTTTGCATCGAGCGCAGGAATGACGGCTTCCTTGCGGACATTGCAAAACAAGGCGATTTTGGCGCGATCGCTCAGCGGCAGCGGCTGTTCGCAACGGCAAACCAGCACGTCGGGCTGAACGCCGAGTGCGGCGAGCTCGCGCACGCTATGCTGCGTCGGTTTGGTTTTAAGCTCGCCGGCTGCCGCAATGAACGGAACGAGCGTGACATGAATCGACACGCTGTTGCCGCGACCCAGATCGTTGCGAAGCTGGCGGATCGCTTCGATGAACGGCAGTGACTCGATGTCCCCCACCGTGCCGCCGATCTCGCACAGCACGAAATCGAGATCGTCGGTCTCGGCGAGAGCAAAGGCCTTAATCGCATCAGTGACATGCGGAATCACCTGGACCGTTGCGCCCAAATAATCGCCGCGCCGTTCGCGCTGGATGATCTGCTGGTAAATACGGCCCGACGTCACATTGTCCGACTGGCGCGACGCGACGCCGGTAAATCGTTCGTAGTGGCCGAGATCAAGATCGGTTTCCGCACCATCATCGGTCACATAGACTTCACCGTGCTGATACGGGCTCATCGTCCCCGGATCGACATTCAGATAGGGATCGAATTTGCGGATACGGACCCGATAACCGCGGGCTTGCAGCAGTGCCGCAAGTGACGCTGCCATAAGCCCTTTGCCAAGCGAGGAAACCACGCCGCCGGTGATGAAAATAAACCGCGCCATGGGAGAATGCGCTTAGACGGCCCCTGACCGCTTCGGCAAGGCACCGAATCGGCGGCTGCTGATTTAGTTGCTGTTCTGATCGGCGTCGGTTGGCGCGGGCGTCGGGTTGTTTGACATGACCGGCACAGGCAGCGCCGGACGCGTCGGCGCAACTTTTGGTGCCGAAGCTGGCGGCGTCGTTCCGGCAGGCCTGGATGCCGGGCGCGTTTCGCCTTGGATGGGCGCCGCCAAGGGAACGACCGGCCCCGCATTCGAAGTCGCGGGGGCCGCCCCTGTTGGGGCAGGCAACGCAGCGGGATCGCCCGACAAAGGCACAACGGGCGCTGGCTTCCTTGCAAGCGACGTGTCGATCGTCGTTGGCGCTGCGTTTTGCGTCGCAAGAACAGCGAGCGCGATCGACAGCGAGACAAATGTCACGGCCAATATGCCAGTCGCGCGCGTCAAGAAGTTTGCCGCGCCACGCGCCGACATCAGTCCTGTGGGGCTCCCGCCCATGCCGAGGCCGCCGCCTTCTGACTGCTGCATCAAAATGACGCCAACGAGGCTGGCTGCGATCAGTGCTTGGACGACGAGCAGGAAAGTAAACATGGTTTCAGACAATCATTTGGGTTGCAATATATCGGGGCGGACTAGCGCCGACCCCGCAATTTTACAACACTGCCGCGTCCGCGCGGTCCGGGCCTGCATAGCGTCGCGCCCGCGCACCGCGAACGCCGTTCACCAAGCCAAAGAATATCAGCGTCGCAATTACGGTATCAATAACGGAAAAATTGACGCTTTCCTGAAGATCCAGTGCGATCCGCTTGGCGAGTTCAATGATCAAAGCAACCATCAGTACGGGCCCGACAATCCATCCCTGCTGCGTCCGAAAACGCCAAGCCGTCAATAGAGCGAGGCTTATCAGCAGGCCCAAGATGGCGACTTCGATCGGGTGGACGGTTCGCCCAGAGTCATGACCTACAACTCCCCGCAAAGCTGGAATGCATAACCAGACGGCGAAACCCACGGCAGCGAATGAACCAACTCGTGCTGCTTTTTCTGCACCAGCGCCGGTATCGACGCGCGGATACCAGCGCGACATGGCGCTAGGCCGCTTCGATGATCGGTACGAAATCAGCTGCGGTTAAGCTGGCACCGCCGACCAGCGCCCCGTCGACATCGTCGATATGCAGGAGTTCTGCCGCATTCGCGCCTTTAACCGAGCCACCGTATAGAATGCGCACGCCATCACCGACGACGCCGCGTATCGCCGCATGCATTTCGGCAACATCGTCCACGGATGGCGTTCGCCCCGTGCCGATTGCCCAGACCGGTTCGTAAGCGATCACGGTTTTGTCGAGCATGCCCGGCAACGACCCCGCCAATTGGCGTGTGACGACCGCAACAGCGGCGCCAGCGTCACGCTCGCTCAATGTTTCGCCGACACAGACAATTGCGATCATGCCGCCCGCAATCGCAGCTTCAGCCTTCACACGCACGTCGGCATCGGTTTCGCCATTGTCGGTGCGCCGTTCGCTGTGCCCGACAATGCAATAGGTTGCGCCAGCTTCGACCAACATCGCCGCCGACACGCAGCCAGTGTGCGCACCCGATGGCTTGCCGTGACAATCCTGTGCGCCAATGAAGACGCCTCGACCGCATGCCCCGGCGATCAGAGTGAACGGGGGACATATTAGCACATCGACCGCGAGAGGCATTGCGGCTGCAGCAATTGCATCGATCTCAGCAAGCGTTGCAACGCTGCCGTTCATTTTCCAGTTCCCGGCGATAAGCTTGCGTGTGGTCATACGCCCGCTCTATGGGGGCAGCAGTCATTGCTCAAGGCCGGATCGCCGAACCCATGCTTACCTTCTTTCGAAAATTCGCAAAAAGCCCGCTCGGGCTCGGGGTTTTCGCACTTGTCATCATCGCTTTCATCGTCACGCTTTACGATAGCAATTCGATGTTCGGCAGTGGGGGCGGTACCGGCGGCGCGATCGCCAAAGTCGGCAACATGACCGTCGGCGAGACCGAAGCGATCCGCCGGACTCAGTCGCAACTCGACGGCGCGCGGCAGGAAAAGCCCGAACTCGATATGGCCGCATTCGTTGCCCAAGGCGGCGCGGATCAGACCATCGACCAGATGATCAACGGCCGTGCCTTCGAACTGTTCGCCGCCGACAATGGCATTGTTGCCAGCCGCAAGCTCGTCGACGGGGCCATTGCCAGCATCCCCGCTTTCAACGGGCCAAACGGTCAATTCGACCGCACGACGTTTCTGAATATACTGGCACAACGCCGTATACCGGAAACGCAGTTGCGGGAAGATTTCGGCCGTGAAGCGATCACCAAAATGCTTTTGATACCCGTTGCTGGTGGCGCGCGCGCACCAACGAGCCTGGTGCAACCCTACGCGACGCTCATGCTGGAAACACGGCAGGGACAGATTGGCCTGGTGCCCACGGTTGCTTTGGCTTCCAGTGCGCCGCTGACCGAAATCGAAGTGAGCGACTACTACAAGCGCAACGTCGCGCGCTACACGGTGCCCGAACGGCGGATGATCAAACTTGCCTCTTTCGACCGGACGCGTTTTGCCCAAAGTGCGGTGCCATCCGAAATGGACATTGCAGCTGCCTATAAAGCGGCGTCAGCAAAATATGCAGGGCGCGAAACGCGCGGCTTCACGCAAATAATCGTCCAGAAACAAAGTGATGCCGAAGCGGTGCTTGCAAAGGTTCGGGGCGGCACGTCGATGGCCGAAGCCGGCAAGTCGCTGGGTCTCGAAGCCCTGGCCGTCAATCCAACCGATAAGAGTGCGTTCGAAAAGCTGACAGGCCCGCGTGTCGCTGAGGCCGCCTTTGCCGCGCCGAAGGGGGGGGTTGCCGCGCTCGCACAATCTGGTCTGGGTTTTCACATCGTGCGCGTTGAGAGCGTGGCCGTTGTCGCAGCACGGCCATTGGCGAGCGTTCGCGCTGAATTGGTAGCCGAACTGGTCAAGGCTAAAACCGACGAGCTCCTTGCTGATTTCGTGGCAAAAATCGAAGAAGACATCAATGGCGGTGCTACGTTTGACGATGTTGCTAAAAAATATTCACTCGCAGCGTCCTCGACCCCCGCGATCACGGCCAGCGGTGTTGCGCCCGACGTGCAGGGATTTTCGTTGCCGCCAGAATACCAACCGATACTGCGCGATGCATTCCAGGCAGACAGTGCAGACGATCCGCAAGTGGCCTCGATCGGCAACGGAACGGCCTATGTGCTTTATCACATGGACCGTATCATTCCCGCTGCGGCCAAGCCGTTGAACGTGATCCGTAATCAAGTGATGGCCGACGCTGTCGTTGCAAAGGCAAACAGTGCGGCCCGTCGCATCGCGGATGCGATCGCAGCGAGTGTCAACAAAGGCATGCCTTTTGCGCAGGCACTTGCTGTATCCGGTGTGAAGCTCCCTGCGCTGCAGCCTGCAGGCGGTCGACGCCTCGAAATTGCGCAGAACCCTGACAAAGTGCCGCCACCGCTGACGCTGATATTCAGCATGGCCGAAAAGCGCGCAAAGGTTCTTGCGGCACCCGATGGGGCCGGCTGGTACATCGTCTATCTCGACAAGATTGTTCCGGGAAATCCGGTCGAAGCCCAACCATTTATTGCGCCCACACAGCAGCAGTTGAGCCGACTGGTCGGTGACGAATATGTCCAGCAATTTGCTGCCGCCATCAAAGCCAAAGTCGGCGTCACGCGCAATGATGCCGCACTTGCGGCGTTCAAGCGGTCGCTCACTGGTAGCACTGCGCGCTAGTGAACCCCGATGCAGACGTTATTGCTCAAGCGCAAATCAACGCGGGTAAACCCGCACTGATCTGGCGCAGCATGATCGCCGATACCGAAACCCCGGTTTCGGCAATGCTGAAACTCTTCGAACCCGGGCGCGGTGATTTCATCCTTGAGTCCGTCGAGGGTGGTGCTGTCCGCGGGCGGTATAGCCTGATCGGCCTCGCGCCCGATCTTATCTTCCGGGCCCGCGGCGCCAGTGCCGAAATCAATCGCCATTGGCTTACCCAACGGGAACGGTTCGAGCCGCTTGGCGGAGATAGCATGGCGGCACTCCGCGCTCTCGTTGGCTCATGCAGGATCGACGTGCCCGAGGGGCTGCCGGGTGTCCTTGCCTGCCTCGTCGGTTATTTTGGCTATGAAACGATCGGCCTGATCGAAAAACTGCCGCGTCCCCCCGCAAATCCACTCGACCTGCCTGACATGATTTTCGTTCGCCCGACGCTTATCCTCGTGTTCGATCGTTTGGCCGACCGGCTCTACTTCGCAGCGCCCGTCTGGCCCGGTGACGAAATGGCGTTGGCGGTCGAACGCATCGAAGCAGCGATGGCCCGATTGGACGCACCGATGGCCCGGACAGGCCAACTGTCGTCATTTGACATGATGACCTCCATTGATCCTAAGCCGGTCCTTGTGCCCGGCAGATACAAAGGAATGGTCGCAGCCGCACAGGGCTACATTGCTGCCGGAGACATCTTTCAGGTTGTTCTTGCCCAGCGTTTCACGATGCCGTTCACGTTACCGCCTTTCGATCTTTATCGAGCGCTGCGTCGGATCAATCCCTCCCCATTCCTGTACCATCTCGACTTGCCGGGGTTTGCGCTGACGGGATCGAGCCCCGAGATCCTCGTCCGCGCGCGCGATGGCGAAGTGACGATCCGACCGATTGCGGGCACGCGCCCGCGCGGCAAAACAGCACTCGAAGACGCCGAAAACAGGGATGCGCTTCTTGCAGACCCCAAAGAACGCGCCGAACATCTGATGCTTCTCGATCTTGGCCGTAATGACGTCGGCCGTGTCGCTGCGGCGGGGAGCGTGACTGTCACCGACAGCTATACGGTGGAATTTTACAGCCATGTGATGCACATCGTCTCCAATGTTGTGGGCCAGCTTGCGCCTGATAAAGACGCGCTCGACGCATTGTTCGCTGGGTTTCCTGCCGGCACCGTCAGCGGTGCGCCGAAAGTCCGGGCATGCGAGATTATCGCTGAACTCGAGCCCGAAACGCGGGGCGCATACGCGGGCGGTGTCGGCTATTTCAGCCCCGACGGCAGCATGGACAGCTGCATCGTCTTACGCACAGCAATCGTCAAAGATGGCGTCATGCATGTGCAAGCGGGCGCAGGCATAGTCGCCGACAGCGATCCCGATGCAGAACAGCGCGAATGCGAAGCCAAAGCCGGTGCTTTGTTTGCTGCTGCCTGTGAAGCAATCGCGCGAGCTGGCGACCCCGGTTTTGGCCAGTAGTCAGCCGACCAGAACTCGATTTCGACCGGCTGCTTTGCCGCGATAGAGAAAGTCGTCGGCACGACGCAGTAGCTCCGCCATCGTTTCCTGCGCCTTCAGTTCCACGACGCCGGCCGTAAACGAAACAGAACCGATCCGGTCACCGGTTGTTGCGGCGTAAAGCGGCAAATCGGCCAGAGCAGCACGGCATTTGTCGACCGCTTCGCCTGCTGTCTCCGAGGCCAGACCGGGAAACATGACGACAAACTCCTCACCACCAAAACGGCCGACCGTCCCTTTGCGAGCAAACTGCTTAGCCAATAGCTGCGCCACGAATCGTAACACGCGGTCTCCCGTTTCATGGCCATGCATATCGTTGATGCGCTTGAAATGATCGATATCGCAGAACGCTAGCGAAAGCGGCGTATCGCGGCTTCGACATTCAACAATTTCGCGTTCAAGGTCGCGCTTGAATGCGCGTCGGTTGGCGAGTTCGGTCAACGGATCGAAGTCGGCAAAATGCTGCGCTTCGGCGAGATGCTTGCGTAATCCAGCAAGTTCGCGCGTCGATTTTCGCAGCCCCGCTTCGGCAGCCCGCGTCCGCGCCACCATCGCCAGCGTCAAGTCAAGGACGGCAACAGTATCGGGCGCGCCGCTCGCGACATTGGCTTCCAGCGCGCTACGAAAGGCAGCGGCATCGCTGTCGGATTGTTTGGCAATGCTGGATAAACCCTCGACGTGGCTACCGATTGCAGCCGCAAACTGCGCGAGTGCATCCGCGCTGACCGGCCCAGCAGTCGCCGCAAAGATCTGATCGGCAGCATCGACGGTCAAAAAGCCTTTGCTGTCGATCTCGGCACGGATTGCGTTGACCAGTGCTGCATTGTGCGCGGCGCGATATTGAAAACCTAGATCATAATTATCGGGCGTCGGGTCGAGATGATTGGCACTCAGGAATGCGCCCACTTCGGTGAATACCCGTTCCTGCCATGTCTGTGGCACTTGGGCCGAGGGTCGATCGTCGCGCGCAAGCCATCGTTTGATGCGGTTCGGAACGGGAAGCGACGAAGCAGTCATGCTGTGGTTAACGACACGACACTGTCTTGCTTTAGGGAATTCCCATCGCTGCAACTTTGCGTCAAAGAGCGCGCATGATCCTCGTCATCGACAATTACGACAGCTTTACGTGGAACCTCGTGCATTATCTGATGGAATTGGGTGCCGAAGTCGAAGTCGTCCGCAATGATGCAATCGGCATCGGGCAGGCGATGTCATCGGGCGCGGAAGCATTTTTAATTTCACCGGGCCCGAAAACGCCATCTGAAGCCGGCATTTCGCTCGATCTGGTCGCTGCATGTGCCGAACAGGCGCGACCGTTGCTGGGCGTCTGCCTGGGGCATCAGGCAATCGGCCAGCATTTCGGGGGGCGGGTCGTGCGTGGTGGGTTGATGCACGGCAAGACGTCGCCGGTCAGTCTCGACGGAACCGGCTTGTTTGCCGACTTGCCGTCCCCGTTTACGGCGACGCGCTATCATTCGCTGATCGTCGACGAAATTCCCGCTGACCTGATCGTAAACGCAACGGCGCCCGATGGCAGCGTGATGGGCTTTCGCCACAAGACGCTCCCCATCCACGGCGTTCAGTTTCACCCCGAAAGCATCGCGACCGAGCACGGCCATGCCATGCTGGCGAACTTCATGACGCTGGCCGGGATGCGGGTAAAGGCGCGGGCATGACGCTTCCCGACGCAACGCACCCACTCGATGCTGGCGACGCTGCCGCAGCGTTCGAAGCCCTGCTCGATGGGAAGGTCGGCGACGAAGCGGCGCGCGACTTCATTTTGACGATGTCACTTCGCGATGAAACCGGCATTGAAATCGCCGCGGCAATTCGCGCGATCCGCGCTCGGATGATCACCGTCAAGGCCCCGCCGAACGCAATCGACGTCTGCGGCACGGGCGGGGACATGAGTAACAGCCTGAATGTGTCGACAGCAGTCGCAATCGTCGCCGCCGCATGCGGTGTGCCCGTCGCCAAGCATGGCAATCGTGCCGCATCGAGTCAGGCAGGCGGTGCCGATACACTCGAAGCGCTCGGCCTTGACCTCGATCGCGCCTCGGCAATAGCCGAAGCAACGCTTGCCGACCTCGGTATTGCGTTTCTATTTGCACAAAAGCATCATCCAGCGCTCGCCCGGCTGGCGCCGATCCGTAAATCGATCGCACGGCGCACGATTTTCAATTTGACCGGTCCGGCGTGCAATCCTGCGCGCGTAACGCGACAGCTGATCGGGGTTGCCCGGCCTGATTTTCTGTCCGTTTATGCCGAAGCCCTGATATTGCTTGGGATGACAGATTTCATGCTTGTGGCAGGCGATGAACCGCTCGACGAATTGTCGGTGAGCGGGGCAAGTACATTGTTGCGTTTGGGTCATCCGGTCAAACGGATCATGCCCGAAGACGTCGGCCTTGCCCGACACGCGCTTGTTGCATTACGCGGTGGCACTGCCGCGCATAACGCCGCAGCGCTTCGCCGCTTGTTACTCGGCGAAGAGGGCGCGTATCGCGATGCAGTCTTGCTGAATGCTGGGGCCGCGTTAATGGTGGCAGGCGAAGCCGCGACGATCAGTGAAGGCATCGAGGACGCTGCCGAGGCCATCGACAAAGGCCTTGCCAAGGCGCTGCTCGACTGCTGGATCGCTTACAAATGAACAAGCTCGACGAAATTTGCGCAGTCAAGCGCAGCGAAGTCGCTCAGCGCAAGATCGAAGGCCTCGCAAAATGGCCCAGCGCGTCGCCGGTTCGTGGTTTCGAACAAGCATTACGGTCAACGGCACAGTTGGGCTACGCACTGGTTGCCGAGATCAAGAAAGCTTCCCCTTCCAAGGGGCTGATCCGCAACGATTTCGATCCGCCGGCGCATGCGCAGGCGTACGAAGCCGGTGGCGCCGCTTGTTTGTCAGTGCTCACGGATGCGCCCTATTTTCAGGGGCACGAAGATTATCTGGTATCAGCGCGGGCGGCATGCCGTCTGCCCGTTTTGCGCAAGGATTTCATGGTCGATCCCTGGCAAGTTGAAGAAGCGCGAGCAATGGGCGCCGATGCGATCCTGATCATTGTCGCCGCGCTCGACGATTCCGCGATGGCCGAGATCGAGGCCGCGGCGCTCAAAGTTCAGATGGACGTGTTGATCGAGGTTCACGATGAAGCCGAGCTCGACCGAGCGCTGAAGTTGAAATCGAAACTGATCGGTATAAACAATCGGAATCTCAAGACGTTCGAGGTCGGTCTTGAGACAACAGCGCGGCTTGCTAAGCTGGTCCCGCACGATGTTTTGCTCATCTGCGAAAGCGGAATCTCGACGCATCAGGACTGCCAGACTATGGCCTCGCACGGTGTTCGGAGCTTTCTCGTCGGCGAAAGCCTGATGCGGCAAGCCGACGTCGAGACCGCCACACGTCGGCTGCTGACGGGAAAATGACCAAACTGACGCATCTTGATGAAGCCGGTGCAGCACGCATGGTCGACATTTCGGACAAACCGGCAACAGTGCGCGAGGCGACGGCCGAGGGTAGGATTACGATGTCAGCTGCGGCACTCAATGCTATTCGCGATGGCTCATCAAAAAAGGGCGATGTCCTCGCCGTCGCGCGCATCGCCGGGATCATGGCGGCGAAAAAAACAAGCGAGCTGGTCCCTTTATGTCATCCGATTGCGCTGACGTCGGTCACTGTTGATTTGCAGGTCGATGATGGAGGGATCGTGACCACCGCAACGGCACAGACGACAGGAGCAACAGGCGTCGAAATGGAAGCCTTAACAGCTGTTTCTGTCGCACTTCTAACAATTTATGACATGGCAAAAGCCATTGATCGCAGCATGATGATCAATGGCATTCGCTTGCTCCAAAAGTCGGGCGGGCGCAGCAGCGACTGGCAGGCGTGATTTCGCCGGAGGAAGCACTTGTTCGGTTGCTTGCCCTCGCCGAACCGGTCGAGACCGAAACAGTAGGGTTGCTCGATGCCACGGACCGCTATCTTGCCGCGCCAGTCCTCGCCAAACGGACGCAACCTGCTCGAAATCTTTCAGCAATGGATGGTTATGCTATTCGTTCAACTGACCGATCAGGACCGTGGCGCGTGATCGGCGAATCGTCCGCTGGCAGGCCCTATGACGGCCACATCGGCTTAAACGAAGCGGCTCGCATATTTACCGGCGCGGCAGTGCCGGGAGGCGCGGATACGATCGTCGTGCAGGAAAACACCGTTCGCAATGGCGAACAACTAATACTGGCCGCACATGCTTTCGTAAGCGAGAGATCCCACATTCGGGCGGCGGGCTCGGACTTTGTGTCGGGAAAGGTTCTGGTCGATGCAGGTAGCCGGCTGACACCGGCACGGATCGGCCTGATTGCGATAGGCGGACATGCCAGTGTCCTTGTCCGGCGACGGCTTCGCGTGGCCTTGATATCGACAGGCAATGAATTGGTTCCTGTGGCTACTGAACCCGGCATCGATCAGTTGCCGTCGTCAAACGCTGTCATGCTCGCAGCGATGCTCGACAACCTGCCTCTAGAGGTAACCGATTTCGGGATTGTCGGCGACGACCGTGCGGCGCTGACCGCCGCATTTGCCCGTGCATCCGATTTCGACGTCGTTGTTTCGACCGGCGGCGCATCGGTCGGCGATCATGATCTGGTCAAACCGGCATTGATCGATGCAGGCGCTACGATCGATTTCTGGAACATCGCCATGCGGCCCGGCAAGCCGCTTATGGCTGGGCGACTTGGAAACGCCGTGGCGCTCGGCCTACCCGGCAACCCGGTGTCGGCTTTTGTGACCGCGACTTTGTTTCTGAAGCCGCTCGTTGCTCACCTCTCGGGAGCAAGCAGCCCGAAGCCCCAGACAATGACAGCGAGGCTCGCTGCAGCAATGCCCGGCGTGGGGCCTCGAACTGACTATGTCCGCGCTCACTGGGCGAATGGAGCGGTTCGGCCAATGTCTGGCGACAGCGGCATGCT
>JANODH010000242.1:0-6087 GCA_031412595.1 Sphingomonas sp.
ACCGGTTGATCCGCGCGCGGCTGGCGCAGGCTTTCGGCCGTTTGATCCGGCGCGCCGACGATCAAGGCAATTTTATCATCCTGTCGGCAGCAATGCCCTCGCGCTTGCTGACTGCATTTCCGCCGGGAACTCCCGTCCGCCGTGTGACGTTAGACGTAGCAGTTTCCGCAATAGCGCAGGTTTCTGCTTGCACGATGCCGTTAACCGCGATTCAAGAAGTCGAAACTTAGGGATGGAATGATGACTGACACACCCGAACCCGATGATTCGCCGGCATCCGAAGCCTTGAAGGAAGCCCGCGCGCTCAAAGCGGCAAAATCCAATCGTAACAAATGGGTGGCAGGCGCAGTCGCAACGGGCATCGGATCAGCAGCACTTGCAGGCGCGCTGCTTTATGCCAACCGGGGCAAGAAAAAGGGCGACTGATGACAGTGAAGAAATTGCGCAAGGCCGTTTTTCCGGTCGGCGGGCTCGGCACGCGGTTCCTGCCTGCGACCAAGGCTATGCCCAAGGAAATGCTGACAGTTGTCGATAAACCGCTCATTCAATATGCGGTCGACGAAGCGCGCGAGGCTGGCATCGAGCAAATGATTTTCGTCACCGGTCGTGGAAAATCGGCGATCGAAGATCATTTCGATATTTCGTACGAACTCGAAACCACGATGCACGATCGCGGCAAATCGCTCGATGCGATTGCGGGCACGCGTTTTCGTCCCGGTGAAGTCATTTACGTCCGCCAGCAAGAGCCGATCGGTCTCGGCCATGCCATCTGGTGCGCGCGCCACATCATCGGCGATGAACCGTTTGCGATCTTCCTGCCCGATGAATTGATGGCAGGCGAACCCGGGTGCATGAAACAAATGGTCGATGCCTATGATCGCGTCGGCGGCAATCTCGTGTGCGGCTATGAAGTCCCCGAGGACCAGACTGACAAATATGGCATCGTGACACCCGGCAAGGTCAATGGGGCGCTGGTCGAAGTGCTTGGCCTTGTCGAAAAGCCCCCGCTCGGAACAGCGAAATCAAATCTGATGATCCCCGGCCGTTACATTTTGCAACCCGAGGTCATGCGTGTCCTCGAAACGCAAGGGCGCGGCGCGGGCAATGAAATCCAGCTGACGGATGCGATGGCGCAGATGATCGGCACGCAGCCATTCCACGCCTACAAGTTCGATGGGCGGCGCTTCGATTGCGGGGACAAATCGGGGTTCATCATGGCAAACATCGCACTGGCGCTCGATCGGGACGACTTGGCACCGACGGTCAGGGCGTTTCTGGGAACGGTGTAATTGTTGACGAAGTTAGTGTTTAACACTAATCAAAACTGATGGATCGAGCCATATCAGCCAGTGAAGCCAATCAACAGTTTTCGCGTGTCCTGCGCGAGGTTGAACATGGTGAAAGCTATGTCGTTACATCGCGCGGGAAACCCATTGCACGTATCGTGCCGATCGAGACCGACGGGCGTGCACGTCAGTTTGCCGCAAAGGTCGAGGCGTGGAGCAAAGAGCCGATTCGCTATATCGGTCCCTGGACCCGTGAAGACCTGTACGATTGATCCGGATCGCATATGACAGCAACATCCTGATTTATTTGTCGGGGGTAGCGCGAACGCCAAGTGACGACGATAAAATTCGTTGTCTTCGTGCGATGCAACGCCCTCTGGAGCAACGGGCGACTTTGGTCTTTCCGGTTCAGGTCTTAGGCGAGCTTGCGGTCGCTCTTCGCCGCTCAGGTAAATCACGCCGCGAAGTGCGCGATCGTATTGTGGATACTGCCAGCGATGTTTTGCTGGCACCGACCACGGGTCAGACGATGGCGTCGGCCTTGATGCTTGCCGACGATCACCAATTGCAAATGTGGGACAGCGTTATTGTGGCTGCTTCAATCGAAGCCGGCTGTGCGGTTTTGCTCTCAGAAGGCATGCAGCACGGTTTTGCTGTCCACGGTCTTACGATTATAAACCCGCTGATCGAACCGATGCATCCAAAACTGGCTGCACTGCTTTAGCCGCGCACGTCTTTCGAGACGGCGTCGAGCAATCCGTTCACGAACCCTTTTTCGCGCTTGTCGTAAAAGGCGTCGGCGACGTCGACATATTCGTTGATCACCGATTTGACGGGGACGTCAGCACGCGCAAGCAGTTCGTAGGTTCCAGCGCGCAGGATCGCGCGCATCGGCTTGTCGAGGCGATCGAGGGTCCAGCCTGCTGAAAGCTTCCCCGCAACAATCCCATCGATCTCAGCGGCCCGCGCGAGTGCGCCTTTGACGACATCATCGAAAAAATCGACTTCGGCTTCGGCATATTCATCGTCACCGATTGTCGCGCCAAGGCGATGCTGGTGAAATTCGTGCAGCAATTGGGCTTGCGGCGTTGCTTCCATGTCGTGCTGATACAGCGCTTGAACCGCAGCAAGCCGCGCGGCCGAGCGTGATTTCGAGCGGCCCTTCAAAGCCTGATCGCAATCGATCGCGCGTGCGCGGGGAGCCCCTCGGCCCCTGCCAGCGCCACCCCGGCCGGGCCGAGTGCAGCCAGCGATTCCGGTGAGCAGCCGATAAAGCTCGTGCGCTTCATGAAATCGGTGACCGAAAGCCCCGAGGCAAACCGCGCCCGGCGGCCGGTCGGGAGCACATGGTTGGGGCCTGCAAGATAATCGCCGATCGCTTCGGGCGTATGGCGGCCAAGGAATACCGAGCCCGCATGGCGGACCGCTGCGAACATCGTTTCGGGATCGGCGATGGCCAGTTCGAGATGCTCGGGCGCGAGGCGGTCAATGAGGGCAGGCGCCTCGCTGAAATCGTCGACCACAAGGATTGCGCCATTCGCGTTCCAGCTTGCGCGCGCGACTGCTTCGGTCGCCAGCGTCGGCAGCATCGCGTCCACCGCTGCAATTACCGCCTCGGCGAACTCACGGTCATCGGTGATCAGGATCGATTGGCTGGTCGGGTCGTGCTCCGCTTGCGACAGCAGATCGGCCGCGATCCAGTCGGGACTGTTTGCGCTATCTGCGACGACAAGTATTTCGGACGGCCCCGCAACCATGTCGATGCCCACACGGCCATAAAGCTGCCGCTTGGCTTCGGCGACCCAGGCGTTGCCGGGACCGACAATGACGTCGACCGGCGCAATTGCTTTGGTGCCGTACGCCAGCGCGCCGACGGCCTGCGCGCCGCCGATCCGCCAGACTTCGTCGACACCAGCCAGCGCAGCGGCGGCGAGCACAAGCGGGTTTGCCTCGCCGCCCGGCGTCGGCGTGACCATGACAAGTCGCGCAACGCCTGCAACTTTGGCGGGTATCGCATTCATGAGCACCGATGACGGGTAGGCAGCCCGTCCACCGGGCACATAAAGGCCTGCGGCATCAACCGCGTTCCACCGCGCGCCCAGACGCACGCCAGCGGCATCGGTCATGTCGCGGTCGGCAGGAACCTGCCCAGCATGATAAGCGCGAATGCGTGCTGCTGCGAGTTCGAGTGCCGCGCGCAAATCGCCGTCGAGGTTCGCCAAAGCAGCGTCGCATTCGGCGCGATCGATACGCCAGGGCATGCTGTGCCCATCGAATCGCGTCGTCAGTTCGGCCACCGCGCTGTCGCCTTCGCGGCGAACGCGCGACAGGATCGCCGCAACGTCGCGCGACACATCGTCGTCACTGTCGCGGCGCGCATCGACGAGGCTTGCGAAATCGGTTTCGAACGCCGGATCGGACGTGGAAAGCGTAATCATGATACCGCCGCGCGGAACGCTTCGACGAGCGGCGCGATGTCGTCGCGGGTTTTGTACGCCGCGCGATTGACGATCAGGCGCGCCGAGACTTGCGCAATAACTTCGACTTCGACCAATCCATTATCCTTTAGCGTGCGCCCCGATGACACGAGATCGACAATCCGGCTCGACAGCCCGAGCATCGGCGCGAGTTCCATGGCGCCATTCAACTTGACACATTCGGCCTGAACTCCGCGCGCTTCGAAATGTTTGCGGGTCAGGTTCGGGTATTTGGTGGCAACGCGGACATGGCTCCACTTCTGCGGATTGTCCGATGTCGCCATTTGGGCTGGTTCGGCCACCGAAATTCGGCAATGGCCGATGTTAAGATCGACGGGCGCATAAAGCTCCGAATAATCGAATTCGTCGATTACGTCTGACCCGACGACACCGATCTGCGCAGCGCCATGGGCCACGAATGTCGCAACGTCGAACGCGCGCACCCGGATCAGGCCGATATCGGGACGATTCGTATCGAAGCGCAGTCGACGGTCGTCCTCGTCGCCGAATCCGGCTTCGGGCACGATCCCGGCACGTGCCATGAGCGGCAGGACTTCGGCTAGGATACGCCCCTTGGGCACGGCAATAATAAGCGGCTGCGACATGACGCCGTGGCCCATATCGGTCGCGTGGACAAATGGCCAGTGCGCGCGCAAGTGTCGCTGCGCATGACGCCGTACGAAGCCTTTCAGAGCCAGATACAATATTGCGCGGCAAATGATGCGCCGATCACCGCGGCGATTATCGCGGCCATTGCATCGGGCGTCACCCCGCAGACAGCAACGGGGGCAAAAGTCCTGGGCTGGTCGGGGCACCCTCTGTTCGACGCGCTGCCGCTGCGCATCGCAGGTGGCGTGCATCATCTCTGGCGCAAGCGACTGATCCCCGAACTTGCGCCGCTTTTCGATGGGACCGGCTTGGCCGCTGTGAATGCCGCGTTGATGCGCGACGTTTTATCTAAACATGACGGTGCCCTGCTGCCATGGCTCGACGGACCGCCGCAGACGAATGAACCGGGTCGGTCCGCGACGCTGATGACAGGGCTGCTCGAAGTCGTCGCGCGGCATGGGCCGTCGATGCAGATCCTCGAGATCGGCTCATCGGCAGGGTTGAACTTGCTTATCGATCGCTTCCGAATCGTTTTGCCCGGGATCGGTACCGGTCCTGCGGACTCGCCCGTTCGCATCGAGCCCGAATGGCGCGGGCCGCCACCCCCTGCCCGTCCGCCAAACATTGTCGATATCCAAGGGGTGGATATCGCGCCCATCGATGCCACGACCGCAGCTGGGGCCGATCGGCTGCTTGCCTATTGCTGGGCCGATCATACGCAGCGCAGCGAACGCCTTGCGCACGCGCTAAGGCTTCTTCGGGCGCATCCCCCGCTTCTGGAACAGGGCGACGCGCCCGACTGGCTCGAAACGCGACTGTCTCAGCCGCAGGCAGCGGGCGTCACGCGCGTGCTCATGCATTCGATCGTGTTTACCTATATTTCGCCGATCGGTCAGACGCGGATTACGGCCGCAATGGAAGCAGCCGGCTCCCGTGCGACCGTTGATCGTCCGCTGGCATGGGTTCATGTCGAGGCGGATCGCGATGTGCATCAGCATGTTTTGGTCGTACGGTCGTGGCCGGGATACGGCACGCCTATCGTTATAGCCCGTGCGCATGCGCATGGCTTCTGGGTCGAACGCGTTTAGCGCGCGAGGAATTCCCGCATTGCCGTATTCACGGCGTCGGGCGCTTCCCACGTCACGAAATGACCGCAGCCATGGACCGGCACGAAGCTGTAATCGTCGACATAGTCGCCCAACCCGTCGATCAGGCTTGGCCGAAGCGCCAGATCGTCCATCGCCCAGATCACCAGCGTCGGCATTTTCACGCTGGGAAACGGCAGATCGAGAAACGCCGGTCGTTCGGGATTTTCATCCATCGCGGGAACCTGAACGCCCGCTGCGCGATACCAGTCGATCATTTTGGCCGCCGCACCCGCAATTTTCCAGTCGGCCATCATCGCGTCGCGATAGGCATCGTCCATGGCCGGGCTGCGGCTCCAGTTGACCGTTTGCGCGATCAGTGCGGCCAGCCCTTTGTCGCGGATCAGCGCATCGTTCGCCGGATCGCGGAACGCTCGGATATATTGCGATGCGGCGCGCTGATCGGGATCGTCGATGACGGCTTTTTGAAACAGGAAGGGGTGCGGCGCATTCAGGATGATGCAGCGATCGACGCGCCCTGCGCCATGCAGCGCCACGCCCCAAGCGACCGCACCGCCCCAATCATGCCCGACAACCGTGAAATTGCCGACACCCAGCGCATCGGCGAGC
>JANODH010000243.1:0-2062 GCA_031412595.1 Sphingomonas sp.
GTCGCTCACCGCGATCTTGTCGATTTCGTCGAGGAAAACGATGCCATTGGCTTCGGCGTCGGCAAGCGCGACACGGCTCAGTTCTTCCTGATCGAGGCGCTTGTCGGCTTCTTCCTCGACCAACTTGCCCCATGCGACAGGTACCGTCATCTTGCGGTGCTTCAATTGATTGCCGCCGAGCTTGCCCATCATCTCGCCGAGATTGATCATGCCGATATTGCCGCCGCCGGGAATTTCGAATGGCATCGAGGGGGCTGCTTCGACTTCGATTTCGATTTCCGTTTCGTCCAGATGCCCGTCGTGAAAGCGCTGACGGAAAGCAGCGCGCGTCGCTTCGGATGCCCCTTTGCCGGTCAGAGCATCGAGCAAGCGGACCATGGCGGATTCTTCGGCTTTGTCGATGACGGCGACGCGGCGCCGCTCTTTTTCGAGGCGAATCGCTTCTTCGACAAGATCGCGCGCAATCTGTTCGACGTCGCGGCCGACATAGCCGACTTCAGTAAACTTGGTCGCTTCGACTTTGACGAACGGTGCGTCGGCAAGCTTTGCAAGCCGCCGCGAAATCTCGGTTTTCCCGCACCCCGTCGGCCCGATCATCAGAATGTTTTTCGGGGAAACCTCGTCACGCAGATCGGCCGGCAATTGCTGCCGCCGCCAGCGATTGCGCAGCGCGACCGCAACCGCCCGCTTGGCATCGGTTTGCCCCACGATATGCGCATCGAGCGCAGCAACGATTGCTTTGGGCGTTAGCTGGTCGTTCATTTTGTTCCTATTCGTCGTCCCAGCGAAAGCTGGGATCTCATTCGGGTCGAGTGCATTTTTTTGTCATGAGATCCCAGCTTTCGCTGGGATGACGGTTATGGGGATGCCTGTTCGATAAGTTCAACCGTCAGCCGGTCGTTGGTGTAAACACAGATTTCAGCCGCGATTGCCATCGCGCGGCGCGCCAGCGTTTCGGCATCGGGTTCGTAATCGGCCAGTGCTTTGGCGGCTGCCAGCGCATAATTGCCGCCCGAGCCGATTGCGGCGATCCCGGCTTCCGGCTCCAGAACATCGCCATTACCCGTGAGGATCAGCGTCACATCCTTGTCGGCAACGATCATCATCGCTTCCAAGTTGCGGAGATATTTGTCGGTCCGCCAGTCCTTGGCGAGTTCGACAGCCGCGCGCATTAGCTGGCCATTATGCGCTTCGAGCTTCTTTTCGAGCCGCTCGAATAGCGTGAAAGCGTCGGCCGTTGCGCCCGCAAAACCAGTGATCACCGATCCGTCGTGAAGGCGGCGCACTTTCCTGGCATTGGGTTTCATAACAGTCTGGCCCATCGAAACCTGCCCGTCGCCCGCGATGACGACTTTGCCAGCTTTGCGGACCGAGACAATCGTAGTGCCATGCCAGACCGGCATGGAGGACGTGCGTTCGTTCATTGCTCACAATTGGGAAGCACCACCGCCGATTGCAACGTGCTATTTGTCGAGGCCCTTGGCTTTGCCCCAGCTGCGCGCTGCGGTGTAGCCGAGATAGCCGGTGCCAAAAAGCGCCCACATCGGTTCGGGAATGCCCGCCAGATAGGCGTTCATGCCATCGGCAATTCCCTTTGCCATGTCGGGGCGGACGGCGGCAATCAGACCCATGGGAATCGCCCACAGGATCATCGTGTACATGACATAGAGAAAGCTCGGGCGCGCGCGGCTGGTCCAGGGATCAGCGCTTTGTGCTTCGGCCACGATCGCGGCCATCTGTGTTTTGATCGCATCCATTTCCTGGCTGCCCTGCAGTTTCAGCAGTTCGAGCTTGGCCGCGTCGCGCGCTTTGGGGTCGGGGATAAGTTTGTCGATCAGACCGGCAATCGGGCTGATGAGTGCGTCGAGTAATGCCATTTTATGTCTCCGAAGTTCACAAAGTTCTCACGATGGGAAATATGAACAGCTAACCAAGACGGTTGGCGAGCCAGCCGTAAAGAAACGCTTCGTTTGCGGGGCGGCGCTCGGCAAGATCGAGGTAACGCTCGCCTTGTAGTGCTTCGAGCGCTTTCATGAGCACAGCCTCGCCATCCGGCGCTCGC
>JANODH010000244.1:0-1558 GCA_031412595.1 Sphingomonas sp.
GCCGCTCAGCCTCGATGCGCCGACGCAGCCAATTGCGGTCGCGCTGATTACGATTTCGGTCATCATCCTGTCGATCGCAGCTTATCTCTGCGTTCGTGCGATCATGATCGGCGAGGAATTCAGCGACGCCGGGATCGAGGATAATCCGCAGGCGATCATCCAGCGCATGTTCGCTGCCTATTGCGCTTCAGTCGATGCCCAGCGAAAGCTGTTGACGCAAGCATCGCGCATTACGATTGCGGGCGGCGCGCTTGCCGGGCTCACGACGATGTGGATCATGGCCAACAAGATTTTTTGAGAGGATCAGGACGATGCGCACTGCCGAGTTCGAAATCATTGTTTACGGCGCGACCGGTTTTACCGGACGGCTCGTCGCCGAATATCTCGTCGATCGCGGCGTGAAGGGCTGGGCCATGGCCGGGCGCTCTGCCGGCAAACTCGCCGAAGTCCGTGATCTGATCGGTGCCCCTGCCGATACGCCGCTGGTCGTTGCCGATGCCGAAGACGCAGCCTCGATCCGCGCCATGTGCGCGCGGGCGCGGACGATCATCACGACGGTTGGCCCCTATCAGCTTTATGGCAATGACCTTGTCGCGGCGTGCGCAGAAACCGGCGCGTCCTATGTCGATCTCTGCGGCGAACCCGTGTGGATGCGTCAGATGATCGACGCGCATCAGGACGCGGCCAAAGCATCGGGCGCGCGCATCGTCTTCTCCTGCGGCTTCGATTCGATCCCGTTCGATCTCGGTGTCTGGCGCTTGCAGGAAATCGTGAAGGACCGCTTCGGCGAGCCTGCCAAACGCATCAAATGCCGCGTCCGCAATATGAAGGGCGGCGCATCGGGCGGCACTGTCGCCAGCATGAAAGCAACGATGGCCGCGGTCGGCAAAAATCCGAAACTGTTCGGCCTGCTCACCAATCCCTTCGCGCTCACGCCCGGCTTCGACGGCCCGCACCAGCCAACCGGTCTCATCCCCGAATATGACCGCGCCGAAAAAGGCTGGGCCGTCCCTTTCGTCATGGCACCGATAAACACCAAGAATGTCCACCGCTCGAATTTCCTGCTCGGTGAAAACGGATACGGCGCGGACTTCGTCTACGACGAAATGATGCTGACGACGATTGGCGAAGCCGGCAAGGCGATGGCCGAAGCCGTCGCCAAGATGAACCCTTTCGGCGACGGCAAAATGCCCGAACCCGGCGAAGGGCCATCGAAGGAGGAACGCGACAACGGCAGCTACGAAATCCTTTTCACCGCCGAAATGGAAGGCCGTGATCCAGTGAAGCTCGTCGTCAAGGGCGACCGTGATCCGGGCTATGGGAGTACATCGAAAATGATCGCCGAAGCGGCACTGACGTTGAACGAAACCGAGAGCAGCGGTGGGGTGTTCACGCCAGGCGGGCTGATGGCGGCGGCATTGTTGGCGCAGCTGGAAGCGAATGCGGGGTTGAGTTTTGTGGATGAAGCGTAACCCCTGCGTTGCCAATTCACCGTATTTCCGGTATATACAACGTCATGACCGCGCCCGTCCACGCCCGCACATTCAAGTCCGGCAAC
>JANODH010000245.1:0-1580 GCA_031412595.1 Sphingomonas sp.
CCCCTCGGCGGTCCACCACGACTGCCGCCACCCGAACCACCGCCGCGGGGGCCGCGCTTGTTTTCAACAATCGGCGGCTTGCCGGGACCACGCGGTCCGCGCGGACGTGGCGGCGCATCAGGGCGGGGCGTGCTGAACGCAGGCCGCTGGGGCGTGCCCTTGGCGACGTTATAGCCTTCCTTCAGCAACCGGTTGAACGTGGCGCGCGTGCTGGCGTTCAGCGCAGCCTGCACTTCCTTGGGCAAATCAGCGAGTGTCGTATTCGGGTGCACCGCGCCCAGATCGCGCGCGAGCACATTCGTCAGCCCGCCGGCCGCTGCTTTCCACGCAACGATTGCATCGAGCACGGCTGCAACCAGCGCGTCCTGCATGATATCTGTCGCCGACTTTTCCATGCGCGCCCAAAGCCATGCTTAGGCGCAAACGTCAACCGAAGCTTTTCGCCCATTCGTCGGGCTTGAAGCCAACGAGCAGCTTCGCTGCCCCTTCGACGATCGGCCGTTTGATCATCGATGGATTGGCGACCATCAGCGCGACGGCTTTGACGCGATCGATGTCGACTTTCTCGGCATCACTCAACTTTCGAAAGGTCGTCCCCGCCTTATTGAGCAATCGCTCCCAGCCAACGGCATCCGCCCAGCGATCAAGCGTTGCCACATCGATTCGGGCTTTTTTGTAGTCATGAAACACATAGTCGACGTTAGCCGCATCAAGCCAGACACGCGCTTTCTTGACCGTGTCGCAATTAGGAATCCCGTAAACGATAACCGTCATCGCAACCAGCCGTGCCGCGCTGCTTTGCCCGCAAACCAGACCGATATCGCGCCCACGACGGCAATGAAAATCGGAAAGCCGGCAGCTTCGGCAAAGCCCATCGTTTCAATGATCGGCAGCATGACCAATGTCCATCCGAACTGCACAATGATCGCAACCAGTGACACGACATACGCCGATCGCGCAAACTTCATTCGTAACAAAAGGCAGATTGCGCCTGCCAGCGCACTCCACACGGCAATCGCATAAACCGCCGTAATCCACGTCGGCAGCGCGGCCATCATATCGCGCTGCGCCGCTGGTAAAGCGGCCAGATCATCAGCCGACATCATAACCTGCGCGAGGTAGGTGTAGCATCCGATGAGCGCCCACAGCGTGAGCACGCCAACGACGCCGTAATACCATTTTGGTGGTTTCGTCATTTGATCTCTCCCCCGATCGATGAGGCAGCGTGCACCTTATCGGAAGGTGAAGCAAATCACTCCCACTCGATCGTGCCCGGCGGCTTGCTCGTATAGTCATAGACTACGCGATTGATGCCTTGCACCTCGTTCACGATCCGCGTCGCCACGCGACTGAGGAATGCAGCATCGAACGGGTAGATATCGGCCGTCATGCCGTCGGTGCTCGTTACCGCGCGCAAAGCGCAGACATTCTCATACGTCCGCCCGTCGCCCATCACGCCGACGGTGCGCACGGGGAGCAGCACCGCAAACGCCTGCCAAATCGCATCGTACAGCCCCGCCGTGCGGATTTCCTCGAGATAGATAGCATCGGCTTTGCGCAGAACGTCGCAGCGTTCCTTG
>JANODH010000246.1:0-12893 GCA_031412595.1 Sphingomonas sp.
CTTGAGCTTTGCCTTCCAGCTTGGGTTGCGCTGCCAAGATCGCCATTGCGTCCTGCGCGTGTTTCAATGCAGCCTGCGGATCATCGAACATCAATACACGGCCGAGCCAAAGTCCAGCATTCATCTTGTCGGCCGGATCATCGGCAACGGCCAGTGCAGCTTCGAGCGCTGTACGTGCCGCGCCATAATCGAGCCGCTGATAATCGATAACGCCCATCGCCATGCTCGCCTGGTATCGGTCAAGCCGGTAATTAGGTTGGTCAATGGGTAGCTTTTCGATTGCCGCGATCAGCAGGGGTCGCGCATCCTCATCGCGGCCTAGCCTATCGAGGCACCGGCCGTGTCGTGCCCGCACAGTTGCGAGAACTGCTGCATTCCGAGTGACTGCCGGTCGTGCCTCAAGCGTTTCGAACAGGGCAATTGCGGCTTTGCAATCGTCGCTTTCCATCGCCTTTGTCGCGGCATCAAATTGTGCCTGCAGCGACTGAGGCGGGTTTGCAGCGGGTGCTGTAGGATTCACAGTTGACGCTAGTATTGCTAAAAATATCGCGTTCATGAACGTCCCCAAGACTTTATTCGTAATGCACCTTTTCACGCTGGCATAGTCAACCGACTTTGCGCTTTCGCGACAATGGCTTGTCAATTATATCTGATGGATATGGGCTGGCGTTTATTTCTTCTTGTCGGTTTGCTGTCTGCTGCGCCGTCGCGCGGCCGCGGTACCGAAGCCGCCGATCCGCTTGCAGGTCTGGCGATCCCCCTGCCTTCAGTCGTTATGTTCTGGGCGGCTTGGTGCGCGCCATGCCGTGCGGAAGTTGCCGCTTGGCCCGAACTGCAACATGCCGCGGGCCCGCTGCCGATCCATGTAATTGCGCTTGATACACCGAAAGAATTGGCAACTGCCTTACTGAAATCATTGCCCACAAATCGTGTTCATTTTGGGCGAGGCACGTCTTACTCGATGCTGAGCGCCTTGCCGAACCGCGCCGCAGGCTTGCCTTTCGCCATGGTGCTCGACTCGCAGGGGCGGATTTGCGCGAGCCAGAATGGCGGGCTGACCGTGAAACGTCTCGCGACGATGCGCCGCCGCTGTGGCGCTACACCGTCAATCGTGCCTCCGCCCCGCCTTGATCGATCGCAACCGGATAAGGACCGGCGCCCCCTTCCGCTGCAATCGAATTTTTCAGCTTTGCCCCGGCGAGGCTAGCGAAGCCAAAGTGAGGTGTTCAAGAATGCGCCTGAGCGCTGAAATGTCATGCTCGTCTTCGGTGCTTTCGAGCGCGTCATTTAGCACCGCGCGAATGTCATCAGCTGCGACGCGTTCCATCTCCCATTTCGGATACAGGCGCTCGCGCCTTTCCTCGCTCCAATCCAGCGAAACAACATCGTAATGGCGCGGATCGTCATTCAGCGTAACGACAAGTTTCCGTATTTCGGCGGGTGGTCCCTCAATCAATTGGAAGAATACGCCGTTGCCAAAAACCAGCACCCCCGTGATGCCACGGGCAAGATTGCGGCGTTGAGCCGCTTCGACGATGCGGCCTACCTCGACATCGTCGACGCCTTCAGCGGCACGACTGCAATAGACAAAAGTGTACAGCGTCGTCGCGGCGTCGTCCAAGTCAGCGCTGCGTGGAAATCCGAATTCGTCAAACATATTTCAGCCGCCCATTGTATGCCGGGTCAGGCCGTACCCCCGGTGAATGAAAGTCAATTTAGCACGTCAAGCTTGTTTTCGAGCGGCCGAATTCAATGGTCGTACGCATGTTCTCGTGAGTACGCACGGCACCCGCGCAGTCACGCTCCGTCACTCATGTTGTTCGCAGCCGATCAACAAGCAGCCGTGCCACGCCGTCTTTGAGGTCATGGATATTCGGGCTATCGAACTGGCCGCCGCCAGCGGTGTCTATCAGCACTGTCGCTAGCCCCATGCGCCGCTGGAGCCAGCTTTGCCTTAGTGAAACCACGTTGATCCGCGACACGGGCGTAATCCATGTCGTCCGGCTCAGGACTCCACGCTGCACTTGAAGCAGATTTGAGGAAAGTCCGTAGCGATGGTGGCGTCTATCAAGCAGCGCCGTACCGATCAGCGGAAGCAGGAGCGGCGTGGCGAGAAGCGCAAGTACATTTACCACAGAAGCCCCAAGGATCAGCAAAGCCAGCGGCCCGACCTTGCGCAGCAACGCAAGGAAGATATGCCCCTGCGCGACGGCTTCGAGATCGTCGGACGGCAATCGGTGCAATCTTAACACTTGAAGTATTCGGTCAACTTCATCCGCACGTGCAAATGGTGCAAGGTCTTGACGCCCGCTCGCTCCTTCACCACCGAGTAATTGAGCGCGCAGGCGCGACCAGCCGAACCGCCGGCGGACGGGACCATCATCAATCGCGCCGAGCTGGACGCGGGGGAGCGAAATGATCGTCTCGCTGCGGGTTAACAGGCCACGCTTGCGTCGCAGCCGCCCGAGTTCTTTGGACAGAGTGAAGCCATGCTCTCGCAACGTCGTCCTGACCAGACCTGCGGCGACGCCTGCGCCAACGATCGCGGCGGCAGCCAGAGCTAGGGTACCCAAAAGAACGGTTACCGATAGCGACTGAACAGTGCCGCTTTGTGCGCGGATTGCATCCCAAACACGCCGGGCATCGACGCCGAATGAACCATCCAGATACTGCACCGCACCGAACGCCACAGCGATCCAGACCAACGAGAAGTTGAACAAGCCCCAGATCAGCACGCGTTGCGGACTCATGGCAAATAGCGGCGCTCCGGTTTCGGGCGCGGTCATGCTTTTTGCAGTCGCCTCGTCTACCCCCGAACGCCGCTCAGCATTTTCTCGACGGCTGCGCAAAAAATGCTGCAGGCGTTCGGCCTCGACAATAGAGACGCTATCAAGCGCACCCTCGTTTGAACCCGCGCCGCCGGTTTCCATATTCACTGTCGCCAAACCGAAGAGTCGTTGCAGCGGGCGGCGCTCGATGCCGACGTCGGCGACACGCGCGTAAGGGATTGTACGGCGGTTGCGGCTGAACACGCCGCTTTCGATCACCACTGCATCGGCAGTTAGCACATAAGTGAATCGCGCCCACGCAAACCAGCGAAACGCACCGGCCATGAGGAACGCCGCCAATGTGCCTGCCAACACCAGCCACAGGTCGGCACGCGCACCAATAGCAAGCAAAGCGGGAATTCCGAGCAGCGTCGAAGGCGCGCCCCGAATGAGGGCGATCAGCATGGTGGCAGGGTGAAGACGGCGCCCTTGCAAATCTTCAGCGGATAAGCCCGGTGAAGTCTCCGGCACGCTCACCACGCTTCGGCGCGCACGTGAGTGCGAATTGTGTCGCGCAGCGCCTCAGCTGCTGTCCGCGTCAACCCGGGCAAAACGACAACGGCATAGGCTGTGCCAGCCGTGTGCAGCACCAACCGCGCAACACCGCACGCCCGTTCGACAGGGCTTTGCGCGACATCAATGTGTTGGACGCGGCCGAGCGGAACAATAGTGTATATCCGCGTCCAGACTCCGCGCGCTATATGAAGCTCATCAGGCGCTAATGCCCATCCCCACGCTGCCCAGCGTCCCCGAGGCAATATTACCAGCGTCCAGAATGCAATCAGGCATGCGATCATGACGAATGGCCAACTTTGCCACCCCAGCCGGTCGTGCAAGATGAAGCCAACGCCGACTCCGATCACCATTACCAGTACGGACGGAACGATAGCGCCGATGTGCAGTACGGTCCGCTGGCCGGGGTCGAGGGGCGTCAGCGTAATCGAAGCAAAATCCATGGGGGCCCTATGCACTTCGGCAGGGGGAGGCTTCAAGCCGTTCGAGGCGCCTTACTGACCGTCGTCCCGCGACCGATAAACATGAATGAATTCCAAATTCCGGCGCGTTGCGGCGCGCCGATCGAGCGACTCGCAACAAGCGCATTCGGGCCATCACGGACCACGCAAGGCAGAGTCTCAAGATGCTAATGATGTGATACTCAGAAGTTGATCACCGATATAAACCTTTTCATCCTGTGCGCCGGCAGCGCCAGGACGACGTCGCTACCTTGCTTCGGCTGCGCCGCCGACGGACGCGTACAAGGCGACGCGCGCGCGCGCACTGTCGGCACGGCTCTCGATTGCGTTGGCTTGCGTGACAAGGCTCGTCCGTTCGGCATCGATTACGATGAGCCAGCTCTCCAGTCCGCGGCGATTACGCTCGCGCGCAAGCATGGCTGCGTCTGCATCCGCAGCTGCCTGACGTTCGAGCGCTTTTGCCCGCCGGTCAATCGCACTGATTACACCCAGTGCTGCTTCAGTGTCACCAAGCGCTGTGAAAAGCACGCGCCGGTATTCGGCAAATGCGAGGCGCGCGTCGGCCTGACGCTGGTCGATACGCGCGGCGATCCGACCGAAATCGAGCAGCGGACCCGCCAAACCGGCACCCAGCGAGCCCGTGAGCGAACGATCATCGAACAGGTTACTGAGGCCGAGCGTGAAGACCCCGAGTGCGGCACTGATCGACAGGCGCGGATAACGCTCTGCAGCAGCAGCAGCGATTTCCTGATCGGCTGCCACAAGGCGCCGTTCGGCAGCGGCGACATCGGGTCGAGCCCGCAAGAGGACAGATGGGACCGCAACGATCGGCGTTGCGGCCAGTGGCGGTCCAGTAGGAAGCCGTAACGTCGTCACGACGTCTTGCGCCGGGATCGCCGTCAACGTGACGAGTTGACCGATGACGGCAGCGCGCTGAACAAGTAGTGGTTCGAGGCGTGTCGCTGCATCCGCTTCAAGCGACTGCGCGCGAATGAGATCAACGCCAGGCGCGATGCCCGCTTTCACGCGCGCGCGCGTGACCGCAACCAAGTCTTCGGCGCTCGCGATATCGCGCCGGGCGACCACCTCGCGTGCGTCGAGCGCACGCGCGTCGATGACAGCGCGAGCGATGTCGGCCTGAAGCGAGAGGCGGACGCCGGCAGCATCAGCACTGGCCGCATCCAGCCGTGCGGTTGCCGCGCGTCGGCTTGCGCGCAGTCGCCCAAACAAGTCGGCGTCCCAGCTGCCATTGAGACCAAAATCAAACGTTGTGCGATCAGGATCGATCGTGACGCCGGGTGGAAGCGCGCCGCCGAATTGCTGCTGATTGATGCGTTCGCGGGTCGCATTGCCCGATGCCGTGATGTTGGGACGCTGTTCGGCGCGTGCAGCGCGCACACCGGCGCGCGCTGCATCGATCCGCGCAATTGCTGCTTCCAGTGTCGGTGCCGAAACCAGCGCACGCTTTTCGAATTCGACGAAAGCAGCGTCGCCACGCGGCAGCAGATCTGCAATCGCGCCGATCTCGACGCGTTCGCGGTCGAGCAAGGCGAACGCTGACGGCAGCGCTGCGTCAGCGAGCGTGGGCGGCGGCGCGCGATCCACAGCGGCGCAGCCGCCGAGCAGCAGTGCCAAAAGAAGCGCGCGCGTCATCGAGCTGCTCGCGCCGGGATAAAGCCGTAGACTTGCTGGCCGACGAAGAAACGCGTCGGATCCGCTGGCAATGCATAGATCAGTTGAAGCACGCGGATGTCGACGCGTTCGCTCGATGCATTGGTCAGCGAACGCTTGGGCACGATCAGCGGCTCGGCGCGGACGAAGTTGGCACGGACGCGCTGTCCCGCCGCGCCTTTAGGGCTGATGATCGCTGGCTGGCCCACTGCGACGCGTGCGATTTCGCTTTCGTCGACGTCGATGCGGACATGAAGCGGGCTGGTGACGCCCATTGTCAGCAGCGGATCCTGATTGCCGTTGCCTTGTTGCCCGGCGGGCGCATATTCGCCTTCGCGTGTGCGCAATTGCAGGACAGTCGCAGCACGCGGCGCGCGAACAATATGACGAGCAAGTGCGACACGCGCTGATGCGAGTTGAGCCTGCGCCTCGCGGACTTGCGCTCGCGCGACAGCTTCCTGCGCCGCTGCTTCCTCGACCGAGCCCTGGCTTGCGATCACTTCTTGCAGGCTGACCGCGCGCGGATCACCGGCTTTCGCATACAAGGCATATTGCCGCCGGGCGACAGCAAGCGTCGTGCGTGCGGCCGTGGCATTCTGCCGAAGACGGGCGAGGCGCGCGTCGGCCTCGGCGACCGCAGCACGCGCTTCGCGACTATCGACCGAAAACAGCGGCGCACCTGCAGGGACCGTATCGCCCGCGGCCACATAGACGCGGTCGACGATGCCGGGGACTTGTGCGCCGATTTCGATCAGTTCGCTCGCGGGTTCGATGACGCCAGACCCAGCCACCGTGGCTCCGCTTCCCGCAGGTGAACTTGGCGGGGTGCGCGCCGGCTCGGCAATCGCGCGGTCAGGCTGTGTCCGCAACACGAGAACTGCCGCAATGATGATTGCGATCACCGCGAGAATTGGCAGGATTTGCCGGAAGAAGTTAAGCCGCGCCATCGATCGTCCTGTTCTTTAGTGATCCGTGGGCATGTCGCGCCCGTCGTGTGTGATGCGACCGTCTTCCATCGCGAGAATCCGGTCGGCGAGGTCGAAAATGCGGTTGTCGTGCGTGACGATGATCACTGCGCGTTCGGCCGCGAGCGCGACTTCGCGCAGCAAGTCCATCACGCGCCGTCCTGACCGCGCATCGAGCGCTGCCGTCGGTTCGTCGCAGACAACAAGGCGCGGCTCATGGACCAGCGCCCGTGCGATCGCCACGCGCTGTTGCTGACCACCCGAAAGCTGTCGCGGCAATTTGTCGGCCTGGTTGCCGATGTTGAGCCGATCCAGCAGCGCACGACCCCGCTCGACGGCTTCCTTGCGCCGCATGCCAGCCGCAATCAACGGCACAGCGGCATTTTCGGCGGCGGTCAGCGTCGGCAAGAGATTATACTGCTGGAATATGAACCCAATGGTGCTGAGCCGAAATTCGACAAGCTGGGTATCGGTCAGCGTGTAGATATCCGTTCCGAACACGTCGACACGACCCGCCGTTGGATAGAGAATGCCCGCGACAATCGAGATCAGGGTCGTCTTTCCGGAACCGGATTCGCCAACGAGATACGTCAGTTCGCCCGAACGGACGGCGACGTCGATGCCGTGAAGCACGCGCACGCTACTGTCACCGACTGGAAATTCTTTGGTGACGCCGGCAATGTTGATCGCTGCGTTCACCGGAATACCTCGGCTGGTTCGGTCTTGAGCACAGTCCGCAATGCAATCAGGCCGGTGAGGAGAATCATGACGACCACGACGACTGCCGTGATGACCGGGATCTGCCACGGCGTATAAAAGCCCTTGAAAGCGTCGCTGCCGCTGGCGCCGCCGACGATGAACAGAACGGCAAGAATGATGCCGAAGCCGTAACCGATCAGGCCGACCAGGCCGGCTTGCGCGGCGACCATCAGGCGGATCTTGCCATTCGTGACGCCAATCGCTTTCAGCGCACCGAACTGCTTTATGTTGTCCCGGATGAACAAGCTGAATGTCAGCCCGACGATCGCCACGCCGACAATGAAACCGAGCGCGACGGTGATCCCGAAGTTGATCGGAATGCCGGTATTGTCGATGATGTACTGAACGCCGTCGGCCGCGAACTCTTCCTTGGTCCGCGCGCGCAGGCCGGTGGCGCGCTCGATCGCTTCGGCGACTTGCTTGGTATCGCGGCCGGGTGCCGCGCGCGCGAGAACGAAGGACAGCCGGTTCCGCGAGCCCGGAACATAGGCAAGCGCGTTTGAATAGCGCGTGTAGAGGATGACGGCGGACGTGAAGCTCGGGTCGGCATCGACAACGCCACGCACGACGGCGCGCTGGTCGTTGAGTTCAAGGCGTGTGCCAACCGCATTACCTTGAGGAAAGAGACGGCGCGCACCGACTTCGTCGATGAAGACGGCTTCAGGCTCGGCCAGCGAGTCCGGACTGCCTTCGATCATTTCGCGCGGCAGACCGATCAATGTTGCATCGTCGAGGCCGACGACACTGACCGGCTCGAGCGCACCCGCCGGCGTTCGCACGGTCGCACTGGCACGGATGATCGGCGCTGCCCACGCGACGCCGGGCACGCCACGGACTCGGTCGAGCGCGGTCGACGGCAGGGGTATGGTGACATCGGCTGTCCGCCCCGAACGGTCCATCACCCAGATATCGGCAGTGGCAACCTCATTGACCGGCGCGGCACCGCGGAGCAGGAGATTGACGAAGATCGATAGCTGCTGCGTGATAAGCAGCGTGGAGAAAGCAACGCCGAAAAGGAGCCCAAGGAATTTGACTCTGTCCCCCGTCAGCATCCGGATGGCGATCCAGCTCATACCTGCTTTTGTCCCCACATCGTCGATTCGCAATCGATGCCCTTTTATTGTACGGGCGCGTTCATGAACGCAAGTGTTCAGTTATGACGCTGGTCGGAAAATCAGGCGGAGCGGCACGTCGTCGGCCGGGCGGACGCGCCCCTGATCGAACAAAAGACGAAGCAATCCTCGAAAGCGCACGCGCGACCTTTTTCGACGATGGCTTCGCTAGCACGACGATGGAGCATGTCGCGGCGCGCGCTGGTGTGTCGAAAGTCACCGTCTACAAACGCTTCGACGACAAAGAAGCTTTATTCGAAGCCGTCGTAAGGCGCGAGATGACGAAGATGGAAGTGGCTTTCAAAAGCTGGCCTTTTGCAGACGGTTCGCTTTCCGAGCGTCTCAATGCCTATGGTTCGATCCTCCTGCGCTTTCTGTTCTCGACCGAACATATGCTTCTCGATCGCATGCTCGCGCACGATCTCAAGCACTCGCCAGAAATGGCACGCCGCTTTTTTGATGCCGGTCCCGGCGCTTGCCGCGCGCAGCTGGCAGAAATGCTGGGAGAGGCAGCTACCCGCGGCGACATTGATATCGACGATCCTTTGCTCGCTGCGGCCGATCTGTTTGGTTTGTGGAAGGGCTTCATCGACAAAGAAATGGAGTTCAAGGTCGTTCAAACCTTTAGCGAGGACCAAATTGACAGGCGTGTGCGGCGGGGAACACGACTGTTTTTGAAAATGGTTCGCTAAGCTAAGCGAGCTACGACGTCGTAAAGAATTGATTTCACGAGGCGTATTGTCAGTGTCGATCGGACAACGCGCCCGCGACAAACGCCCCGCCCATGCGCAGACCAACCGGATCGACGCTATGTCCGACGCCCGTCGAGATGTGGGTTGCAACATCGACACCAAGCGTCTCGAGCGCGGCTCTTGCAGCATGCAGCGCGGTTACAGGCACGATCGGGTCTGCCGAGCCGTGCACGAGCAAGACGGGCGGCTTTGTGATTGCCACGTGCGACAACTCATCACCGCCGGTCAACATTCCCGAATAGCCAACAATCGCGGCAACCTGACGCGGCCTTCGCAGGCCGACATGGAGCGCCATCATTGTCCCTTGGCTAAATCCCACGATCGCGAGATTGGCCTCGTCCAAACCATATTGACCAAGTTTTCGATCGATGAAGGCGTCGATGGCAGGAGCAGCGCTTGCCGCACCCAAATTCAGCGCTGTCGGTGTGAAAGCTGATAAGGGCCACCACTGGTATCCGTCGGCCATACTGTTCAAACGCTGTGGCGCATTCGGCGCGAGGAAAAGCGCGTCTGGCAAATGGTCCTGCCAATGCGGCGCCAGCGAAATCAGGTCCGCGCCATTCGAGCCAAAGCCGTGCAAAAGCAGCAGGATTTGCTTCGGGTGGCCGCCAGACAAGGGCTGCAGACTCGATCCGTTCACGATCTTAGCCATAAGATTGAACCGCCTGATCAGGGAGCAAGAATCTGGATGACCCTTGTGAAGACGCCGTCAAACCGATGCAGCGCGATGGGGCAGCTTCCAGTTCGGGCGCACGAAATGGCAGGTGTAGCCATTTGGAATGCGCTCGAGATAGTCTTGATGCTCGGGTTCGGCTTCCCAGAAGTCGCCGACCGGTTCTACCTCTGTGACGACCTTCCCCGGCCATAAGCCCGAGGCATCGACATCGGCGATCGTGTCTTGGGCAACGATCTTTTGGGTTTCATCTGTATAATAAATTGCCGAGCGATAGCTTGCCCCCCGGTCATTCCCTTGGCGGTTTATCGTCGTTGGGTCGTGGATTTGAAAGAAAAATTCGAGTATCGCACGAAAGCTGGTCACGCCGGGATCGAAGATGATCTCGATGGCCTCCGCATGGTTGCCATGATTGCGATAGGTCGCGTTCGGAACTTCGCCGCCCGAATAACCCACGCGTGTCGAGATCACGCCGGGTTGACGCCGCACAAGATCCTGCACGCCCCAAAAACATCCGCCCGCAAGAACGGCACGTTCCGTATTCATGACACTTTCTCCACTTGATCCAAAAAGTCGCCATAGCCCTCGGCCACCATGGCATCGCGGTGGACGAAGCGCAGCGACGCCGAGTTGATGCAATAGCGCAGTCCGCCACGATCGCGCGGGCCGTCATCGAATACATGACCTAAATGGCTGTCGCCATGTGCAGAGCGGACTTCGATCCGCACCATGCCCAGTGTCGCGTCGCGCAATTCAGTAATATTGGCGGGCTCGATCGGCTTGGTAAAGCTAGGCCAGCCGCATCCGGATTCATATTTGTCAGACGAGGCGAATAGAGGTTCGCCAGAAACGATATCGACGTAGATACCGGGCTCTTTGTTGCCAAGATATTTGCCGGTGCCCGGCCGTTCCGTTCCGCTTTGCTGCGTCACGCGAAACTCTTCAGGTGACAGCTTGGCAACGGCCTCCACCGTCCGGCGGTAATCGGTCATGTAATCTCCTTTGTCTTACAATCATATGGTGGCGACGCGCAGCGCATTCCAGATTTGTCGCAATTTTTAACGCTAGCATTGTTTTTCGGAAAGGCGTTCAGCGCAATGGGGCCGCATGCCTATTCAAGACATGCCGAAAAAGGCTTAAAGCAGCCGGCCTTGTCGCGATCGCTGTTTCGCCAAAGCCGCGTTGCCTTTTCGAAGCGCGATCTCGGTGTTGGCGGTAAACCGCACATCTTCGTTGCGATCATCGTCGTTGCGATCATCAAGAAAACTGCAAAGGACGGCGGTCTCGAGTTCGGCCCAAAAATGCCCGCGGTGAGGTTGGCGTAGCTGCACGCTGCGATCAGGCCTTGCCGAAGCGCTCTATTATGATCGGAAACTCAACAAGTTTTCAAAAATCCCAAACTGGCACAAATACCATTATTGGCAGATTGACTTACAAGTTAAGACGCTTAACCTGTCGTTCATAATAAGTCGGGCGCTCGTTCTTCGTTAATTCAAGGGGGCGTATTATGAAAATCGCGACATTAATCTGTGCATCAACGCTGGCGCTGAGCGCCGGGGTATTGTTCCCAGAAAGCGCATCCGCCACAAAAATCGCTGATATCTTTACCAAAAAGGAGCCGGCGATTGCCCCCGACGCAGGGCAGATCTTCGGAAAAGACACCAACGGTATTTCGGCACCCGTTTTCGGCGCCGGTTCGCTCGTTGCCGGTTTTGAAGGTATAAGCCAGTATGACGTCGCGTCTGTCGGGCGCAATTTCATTCCGCCAGACACGATCGGTGCAGCGGGTCGCACCCAATATATGCAGTTCACGAACGGTGGCGTTGCGGTTTACGACAAAATGACGGGATCTCGCTCGTCGTTCGTATCGGACACGACCTTCTGGAATACAGTGGGCCAAGCAGGCGTCCCCAATGGCGACCAGCGCGTTTTGTATAATGCGGCAGCAAATCGCTGGATTGCGCTTTCGTTCGGACCGAACACGAAAGATCTTTTGGTTGCTGTGTCCGATTCATCGGATGCGCTTGGGCCATGGAAATCAACTGTTTTTCAAGGCTTTGCCCCGCTTGCCGCTGGTGCGCGCACGCTGGCGGATTATCCGACGCTCGCGATGGATAATAATGCTGTCTACATCGGGACGAACAATTTTGCTGCTGCAACAGTGGGGGGTCCGACCAATTTTCGCGGCACGACGCTAAACGTCATTCCGTTGAGTGACCTTTTCAGTGCCACGGGGCCAAGTGTTGCGAACAACGTTCAGTTCAACACACCATATACCGGGGGGGCGGGCGACGACTTCTCGCGCGGGTTTGCCATTCAAGGGGTGAATAGCACGGAAAGTACAGATGGCGTCGGTCACATCATTTCGGCGTCGGTCAATGATTTCGGCTTGACCCGCTACGATGTCCTTGGTGCTGGGACAGCCGGCGCTGTCCGGACAGCGACAACAAGCACAACCATCGGACGAACGTACACGTTTAACAGCCCCGCTCGGCAGCCGTCGACAGCCATCCCCGCGAACCAGCGGATCATTGATTCGTTCGGGGACTGATCAGCAGCAGCGCCTATGAAGCCAATGGCCGCATTTACAGTGTTCACACTGTAACAGAAGTCGGGTCGGACTACACTTCCGTTCGGTACACTGTGCTTGATACCCTGACTGGGGCTGTCCTCGACGAAGGCAATGTCGAGGGCGGGGCCTATGATTATTATCAGGGCTCGATTGCCGTAAACGCACTTGGTCAGGTCGTGATTTCCTATAACCGCTCCGGGCTCGACCCCAAGGACGGCAGAATATCGATCTTTGCCAAGACCTTCCTGACCGATCCCACTGGCAAATTGGTTCAAACAGGGTCCGACATTCTGCTTCGGGTTAGTGATACGGACGATTATCACAATGGCAGCCTGTACGGCGCTCCGTCTGCGGGCCGCCAGCGTTGGGCTGATTACTCGAGCGTCACACTCGATCCGACGGATATCAGCAGTTTCTGGGTCACCGGAACATTCGCAAGAGAATATAATCTGGCAGAGTTCGGCCATCCCGGGGGTACTGGTGGATCGCGCTGGGGCACATATATCGCCCATATTCGCATTGGTGGTGCTGCCGCGGTGCCGGAATCGACAACCTGGAGCATGCTGATCATTGGCTTCGGCCTGGTC
>JANODH010000247.1:0-11966 GCA_031412595.1 Sphingomonas sp.
TGTCGATCGAGACGCGCTTGGCGGTGCCGAGCATCGCCAGCGTGACGGTTTCCAGCTTGATGCCGAGATCCTCGGAGATCACCTCGCCCTTGGTCAGAACGGCGATGTCCTCGAGCATCGCCTTGCGACGATCGCCGAAGCCCGGTGCCTTGACGGCTGCGACCTTCAGGCCACCGCGCAGCTTGTTGACCACGAGCGTCGCAAGCGCTTCGCCTTCGATGTCTTCGGCAATGATCAGGAGCGGACGGCCCGACTGGACGACAGCTTCCAGAATCGGGAGCATCGCCTGCAGGTTCGACAGCTTCTTCTCGTGGATCAGGATGTAGGGATCCTGAAGCTCGACGGTCATCTTTTCGGGATTGGTGATGAAGTAGGGCGAAAGGTAACCACGGTCGAACTGCATGCCTTCGACGACGTCGAGTTCGAAATCCAGGCCCTTGGCTTCTTCGACCGTGATCACGCCTTCCTTGCCGACCTTTTCCATCGCTTCGGCAATCTTTTCGCCGACGATGGTGTCGCCGTTTGCCGAAATGATGCCGACCTGCGCGATTTCGGCCGTGCCCGAAACAGGCTTCGAACGGGCGACGAGGTCTTCGACAACCTTGGTCACAGCCAGATCGATGCCGCGCTTCAGGTCCATCGGGTTCATCCCGGCGGCAACCGACTTCATGCCTTCGCGGACGATCGCCTGCGCCAATACGGTCGCGGTTGTCGTGCCGTCACCGGCCATGTCGTTGGTCTTCGATGCGACTTCGCGAAGCATCTGGGCGCCCATGTTTTCGAACTTGTCCTTCAGTTCGATTTCCTTGGCGACGGTTACGCCGTCCTTGGTGATGCGCGGGGCACCGAACGACTTGTCGATGACGACGTTGCGGCCCTTTGGCCCCAGCGTGACCTTTACTGCATCGGCGAGAATGTCGACGCCGCGGAGAATGCGCTCACGCGCGTCGCGGCCGAATTTTACGTCTTTGGCTGCCATTTTCTAATTCCTTTCGTTCCCCCGCGCAGGCGGGGGTCCAGTTTCTTCGTTGAGGCTCGGCCCCCGCCTTCGCGGGGAACGGATCAGCCTACAATGCCCAAAATGTCCGATTCTTTCATGATCAGCAGGTCTTCACCGTCGAGCTTGACTTCGGTGCCCGACCATTTGCCGAACAGGATCTTGTCGCCGGCCTTGACGTCGAGCGGCGTGATCGTGCCGTCTTCGCCCTTGGTGCCGGTGCCGACGGAGACGACTTCGCCTTCCTGCGGCTTTTCCTTAGCAGTGTCGGGAATGATGATGCCGCCCGCTGTTTTTTCTTCAGCTTCTACGCGGCGAACGAGCACGCGATCGTGCAGGGGTCGAAATGCCATTTGTTTTCCCTTTTGTTGGGCCCCGATATGGAGCGGAACATGCCTTGGCACTCACACGGAGCGAGTGCCAACATGACCCAAATGGGGGCCATTGGTGGCGCGGTCAAGTTTTCCCGACATTTTTTCTCCGTCGCATTCAACGATCAGGGCGATGTAGCCTTCCGGCGTCTGTTGCGTGGCGCTGCCGCCTGGCTTAGGCCCTTCCTTCGCAGTTGACAGACCTCTGTAACGGAAAGACGCCGTTGTTCGACAGGATGAAAGACACGGACTGGTGAAACGATTGTTTTATGCCGCCGCCGGGCCCGGTGACATGATCGCGGCGCATCGTTTTTGGCAGAACGGCGTTGCCGATCCCGAAATAGTTTCTGTCACCTTTTCATCGCAAATCGCAGAATTTTGCAAAGCGCGAGACTTCAAATGCCTGATGATCTGCCCGCAAGGTGATGGTCAAAAATTCGACGATGGCTTTTTTGCAATCGAGCATTGGCGCAAACCACCGCGGTCGGGCGTCGCCTATCATCTCGAGCAGATCTGGTATGGATTACGACTTCTGGTAGAAGCGCTAATATTCAGAGCCGATGTCGCCGTGCTTGACCTCAATTGCACACATGCATTCATGATGTCGCTGTTCCGTCTTGTCGGAATCAAGGTTGTGGTCGTTCTTCATACGACGCTGTGGCCAGTGGTGTCGGGCAGCCGATCCCGCGTCGATGCGCTGTTGCTGTCGATCGATAAGATGCTGTTCTGGAAATTTGCGCCAAATGGCATGATCGGCATGTCGGACGAGTGCATCCGTCAGGTGCAGGCATTGGTGCCCCATGCGAAATTCAGGAAACAGCGCGCGCTCGCGCAGTTCAATACCGACTATTTTGCGGCGACGGCACCCGTCGATGCGGGCGCTGGACCGTTGCAGATATTATTCGTTGGCCGTGCAGAGCAGTCGAAAGGTGTGCTCGACCTTCCGCTGATCGCCGCGCGTGTCGAAGCCCGCCGGCCAGGAAGCGCATTTTGGACGGTCTGTGGGGATGGCGCAGACTTAGCGCGGTTGAAGGAAGTCTTGAAGCAGGAAGGCGTCGATAACCTTTTCCACGTCGCTGGCTGGACCAAGCCGGGAGAGCTGATCGGCTTTCTCGGCAAAAGTCATGTCGTGATCGTGCCGACGCGGGCAGAAGCAGGTGAAGGCATGGCCATGACTGCAATCGAAGCAATATGCGCGGGTCGTCCCGTCATAACGTCGTCGGCCGTGCCCGCGCTCGACTTGCTGCGTCAGGCTTGTGTCGAAGCGCGCCCCAATGACGTCGACAGCTATGCCGATGCGGTGATCCGACTTGCCACGGAACCGGAATATTACGAAACGCTGCGGGCGGCCTGTGCCCCCCTGTCGGCCCCGTTTTTCGACCGGCGACTTGGATTGCAAGCGGCGCTCGATGCTGTGATCGATTAATGTGAAACTGTTCTTGTCTCGCTCCCGCGAACAGCCTAGCCGCTTAACGTTGAATTGAGGCAAAGAAGATGGGTCGGCAGAAGGCAGTTGTTATCGGGTCGGGCATTGGCGGCATTGCCTGCGCCATGCGGTTGCAGAGTTTGGGGTTCGATACGCAGATCGTCGAGAAACTCGATGCGCCGGGCGGACGCGCTTATGTTCGCCGCGCCGAGGGGTTTACGTTTGACATGGGGCCAACGGTCCTCACTGTGCCGCACTTCATCGAGGAACTGTTTTCGCTCGAGCAGGACTGTGCGATGCTCGGCGAAGCGGATTTCCCGCCTGCCGTGCTCGATGAAAGCAAGCGCATCCTGTCGGGCGTAAGCGGTGGGCCGAACACGTCGAAATATGTAAAAATCGTCCCGATCCTGCCATTCTACCGCATCTATTTCGATGACATGACCTTTTTCGATTATGACGCTGATCCCGTGCGCGTGCGCGAGCAAATTGCCAAGCTCGCGCCGGAGGACCTCGACGGTTATGAGCAGTTCCACGAAGCCGCACGCGCGATTTTTCAGCGTGGCTTCCTGCAGCTTGGCTACACCTATTTCGGCAATGTCGGATCGATGCTGGGTGTCGTTCCTGATTTGGTGAAACTGAACGCGATCCGGCCGCTGTTTTCGCTGATCAAGAAATATTTCAAAAGTGACAAGATGCGGCAGGTGTTCAGTTTCGAGCCGCTGCTGGTCGGCGGCAATCCGCTGAAAGTGCCGGCAATCTATGCAATGATCCATTTTGTCGAAAAGACATGGGGCATTCATTTCGCGATGGGCGGCACGGGCGCGCTGGTTTCGGGACTCATCAAGAAGTTCGAGGACATGGGCGGGACTATCCGCCTGAATGCGGAAGTAGCGCAGATCGATGTCGAAAAAGTCAGCGGCAAGCGCGTGGCGAAAAGTGTCACGCTAAAATCGGGCGATGTGTTGCCCGCCGATCTCGTCGTCTCGAATGCGGATTATGCCAATACTTATCTGAAGCTGATCGACAAGAAGCACCGGCGGATAAACCGCGATGCACTGGTCAAATTCCGCAAGCAGTCGATGTCACTGATGGTGATCTACTTCGGCTACAAGAAGAGCGATCAGGACCATGACCTCCAGCATCACAACATCATTCTTGGGCCCCGATACGAGGAATTGCTGACCGATATTTTCGATCGTAAAATCCTGTCGGCGGACTTCTCGCAATATCTCCATATCCCGACACTGACCGACCCGAGCCTTGCGCCCGACGGTCATCATGCGGCTTACACGCTGGTGCCGGTGCCTAATAATCAGAGCGGGATCGACTGGGACAAGGTCGGCGACGGCTTTGTCGACAAAGTGCTGACTTTCCTCGACGAGCGTGGCTATCTCCCCGGTCTGCGCGAGCGGATCGTGTATAAAAGCTACGTAACGCCCGATTATTTCGAGGATGTGCTGGGGTCTTATGCGGGCAACGGTTTCGGCGTCGAGCCGGTGCTGACGCAAACGGCATTTTTCCGCCCGCACAACCGCAGCGAAGACGTGTCGAACCTCTATCTTGTCGGGCAGGGCACGCAGCCCGGCGGGGGCACGCCGTCGGTGATGATGTCCGCCAAGATGACCGTCCGCGAAATTGCCAAGGATTTTGCGCTTTCCGACGCTGTCGTGAATGGCGTGCCACCGGCTGCGCTCGACAAAGCAGCGTAGTCGGCAGCGACGTTCACACTGCATTTACACCCTTGGCCGCACGCTGTAGCGGGTGCTCACCCATAAAGTGAGATGCATGATGCGGTTGGTTCGCGGCGCTTGGAAGATTTTGGTTGGCGTGAAAGACGGGCTGGTCCTGTTGTTCATGCTGCTGTTTTTCGGCGTCCTCTATGCTGGTTTGACTGCAAGGCCCAATGCCAAGGCTGTCGGCACGGGCGCCTTGGTGCTCGATCTGAAAGGCAGCATTGTCGAGCAACCCGAAGTCGCCAACCCAAGCGAATTGCTGAGCGGTAGTGCGCCCGTAAAGCAGTATCGCCTGGCCGATCTGATACGGGCGCTGAATGCGGCAGCAAACGACGACCGCGTAAAAGCTGTTGTCCTTGATCTCGATAATTTCACAGGCGGCGGGCAAGTCGCGCTGTCCGATGTCGGCGAAGCGCTCGACCGGGTGCGCGCAAAGAAGAAAATCTATGCTTTTGCAACGGGCTACACCGACGACAGCTACCAACTTGCAGCGCATGCATCCGAAATCTGGCTGGAACCGATGGGACTTGCCCTGTTTCAGGGACCCGGCGGATCGCGGCTCTATTACAAGGGCTTGATCGACAAGCTGGGTGTCAATGCACACATATACCGCGTCGGCACGTATAAATCCGCCGTCGAGCCTTTCTTGCGCGCTGATCAGTCGCCTGAAGCAAAAGCAGCAAGTGAAGCATTGAGTGCGTCGTTGTGGCAAGGTTGGCAGGCCGATGTGTTGAAAGCGCGGCCGAATGGCAAGCTGGCGGCCTATATCGCTGATCCGGTTTCGGGCACGGCGGGCGGCGATCTTGCCAAAGCGGCGCTTGCTGCCGGTGTCGTCGACAAGATCGGTGATCGCGCGACTTTCAATCGGATGATTGCCGGGCTCGCTGGCAAAGGGAAAGACGAAAGCGATTTTGCGCGAATCGATCTTGCCCCTTGGGTTGCGGCCAATCCGTCCGCGCGCAGCGGCGAAATCGGTATTGTGACTGTCGCTGGCAATATCGTCGATGGGCAGGCTGATCCCGGCACGGCAGGCGGCGATACGATCGTGAAAATCATCAATAAAGCGGTTGCCAGCAAGGAATTCAAAGCGCTGGTGCTGCGCGTCGACTCACCCGGCGGCTCTGCACTGGCATCGGAGAAAATCCGCGTTGCGTTGAAGGATGCGAAAGCCGCAGGACTGCCGATCACGGTCTCGATGGCCAATGTCGCGGCATCCGGCGGCTATTGGGTTGCCATGGCCGGCGACCGCGTGTTTGCCGAGCCGACGACAATCACCGGATCGATCGGCGTGTTCGGCATCATCCCGACATTCGAAGCCGCGCTCGCCAAGATCGGCGTGACCAGCGATGGCGTAGCGACGACCCCGCTGAGCGGTCAGCCCGACATCGTCGGCGGCACTAATGCGGCCTTCGATGCGATCATCCAGCAAAGCATCGAATCGACTTACGGCAAGTTCCTGACGCTGGTCAGCGGCGCGCGTAAGCTGCCCGTCGCCCGCGTTGACGAAATCGCGCAAGGGCGCGTCTGGGATGGTGGGACAGCGCGGCAACTCGGCCTGATCGACCAGTTCGGTGGAATTGACGAAGCCGTGGCCGAAGCTGCGCGCCTAGCCAAACTGGACCCAAAGACAGTAAAAGCGGTTTACCTCGAAAAGCCGCCGAGTTTTGCGCAAGGGATCGCGCAAATGTTCATGGAGACCGATCCCGAGGAAGCGCAACCGGAAACCGACTTGCTGTCGCGCCTCGCGCGCTTGCGGCTGGCCATGCTCGGGCAGGCTGTGGCAGACGCTAAGAGCCTTGCGACCGGATCGACCATTCAGGTTCGCTGCCTCGAATGCCCGGTTTCGGCAGTGCCGATTAAGCCGCAGTCTTTCACGGAACTGATTGTAGCCTGGATGAAACGATGATCACATTGCGCGCCGCCACGACAGACGATGCGGCAGCGATCCTTGCGATCTATGCGCCTAATGTCGTGACAAATGCCGTTTCCTTCGAAACGACACCGCCGCCTCTTCGCGAAATGCGTGCGCGGATCCGGGCGGCAGGGGACGCGCTGCCGTGGATCGTTGCGGTCGACAACGATAGCGGGCTGGTTCTGGGTTATGCTTTTGCCAAACCAACGCGACCGGGACCGGCTTATCGATTTGCTGTCGAGACCGCCTGTTATGTCGCCGGAGAACTCGAAGGGCAGGGCATTCGCCGGACGCTGTATCAAAGCCTGCTCGCGACGCTGACCGAACAGAATTTTACGCAAGCGATTTCGACGCTGACGATGCCAAACGACAAGGCCATCGTGCTTCACGAAGCAATCGGTTTCAAGCGCGCGGGCGTATACCGCGAAGTTGCCTTCAAGAACGGGCAGTGGATTGATGTCGGCCTCTGGCAAAAGAGCCTGAGCGAGCCGAACACCCCACCGGATGAGCCCAAGCCCTTCAGTGAAGTGGGCGTCGTTAGGGCTTAGGACAGCTGCTGGCCGGACCAGCAAGCAGGTCTCGGCAAGTGCCGTCAATTTCAGTCGTCGGCAACGAAAACCCCATCAGCCCCGCAAGCGTCGGCGCGATGTCGACAACTTCAATGCTGTTGGGCTGTTCGAACCCCGTCATCCCTTTGCGCCAGAACAGGATGGGCACGCGGCGATCATAGTCCCATGGACTGCCATGCGTCGCCGCATAACCCGCGCTGGGACTGGCAATCGGTGTCACGCGCGCTTTCAGCAGGACGATCAGGTCGCCCGACCGTCCGGGGACATACGTCGCGCGAACCCGCTCGGCGAGTGTCCAGGCTTCGGGCGGATTGGTCGCAGGCGGCGTGGCGGCAATGTCGGTCGCAGAAAACACAGCGGCGACTTGCGGACGCGCAAGATAGGCGGCCTTGGCGCGTGCGATGACGATATCGCGACGTTCGCCGGTAATCGCTTTGTCGACATAGATATCGCCGGCCGGATCCGTGCCGTAAAGCAGCGGCGCGGCAAGACCGAGTTCGGTCGCGAGCGCTGCGCCCATGGCGGCAGGGGTAAGGCTCGGCTCGATGCGCATCGCATCGAGGACCGCAAGTTCGCGGTTGCGCTCAGGCATGTCGTGACCGCCATGATCGGCCGTTAGCGCGACGGCGTAATCGATCTTGGCTTTGTCGAGCCGCTTGAATAGGGCGCCGATCTGGGCATCAAGCGCTTGCAGCTGCAGACACATTTCGGGTCCGCCCGTGCCGAAGCTGTGGCCGATGATGTCTGTGCCCGAGGCACCCACGATCAACACGTCGGTCTGCGGCCCGCGCCCCAGTTTCATTTCGTCGGCGATGTCCCCGGCAAGCTTGATCGTTACGCCGTCCATGGCAGGCGAAGCGCGAAAGCCGCGGGTATCGCCGACATTACGCGCGAAGCGGCCAGTGCCCATGGCGCTCGACCCGACAGCGACGGGACGATTGCGCAAGGCACATAAGGGCGACAGCGGCAAATCGCGGGCCGGGCGGGCGATTTCGGTGGTGACGGCGGCGTTGATGCGCGCGACCGACGCCGCGGGCGCGCCGATCGCGCTGCCCTCGAAGGATTTGCCGGTCCAATACCAGAGTTGATCGACGCGTTGGCCGCCCATCATCACAGCAGCGCGGTCCTTTCCCGCAACCGATACGATGCGGACGCGCGGGTCGGCGGCTTTCATGCGCTCGCCGAGCGTCGGGACTTTCAAGTGGATGGCCGACACCGTGTAATTTTTCGAGGTCGATCCGGCGACGCTTTCGTCTTCGGCACAGTAAATCACTTTGTCGGCGCGCGCGGTCGACAAATCCATCCAGCTATTGGCGACAATCCCGTTACGCGAAGGATGCGTGCCGGTCAGGATGGTGGCATGGCCGGGGCAGGTTTCGGTCGCCGAATGACTTTGATAGCCGCTGGGAAAAACGGTGCCTTCGCTCAGCCGCTTCAGCCCGCCGGTAAAATGCGCGCGATATTCGGCAAAAAGATCGGCGGACAACTGATCGACCGAAATGACGACCAGCAGCTTGGGTTTGGCAGTCTGCGCAGGCGCGGCGCTGGCAGCAGCAAGCGCGGCAATCGCAATCAGCGAGCGGATCATGAATTACTCCGTATCGAAAACAGTAAGCGATGCGTATTAGGCAGATTAGCTCAGCGGAGTCTCGCATGGTTGCATGGTGTTTCAGGTTTGTGACGGCATTGCTGGCATTGGTGGCGACGCCGTCGCTTGCACAAATGCATATCCAGCCGCGACTGGTCGCGGAAAGCAGCACACCTGCCGCTGGCGCGCCTTTGACGATTGCGATCGAGATGCGCACCGAAAAAGGCTGGCACGGCTATTGGTCGAACCCGGGCGAGGCCGGATTTCCACCGCGCTTGAAATGGACGTTGCCCAAAGGCATCTCGGTCGCGGGAGCACCACAATTTCCGGTGCCGCAGACACTGATGGTCGCCGACCTGATGAACTATGTGTTCGAAGGCGATCATGCGATCCTGATGCGGTTCGACGTCGCGGACGGGCTCGCACAGGGCACGCCGCTCCCGATCCGCCTCGATGCCGAATGGCTGGTATGCACCGATGAAGTCTGCGTTCCCGAAAAAGGCAGCTTTACGATCGACCTGAAAGTCGGCGACGGTCAGCGCGATGGCGGGGCTGCGATCGATCGGTTTCGCGGCGCGCTTGCAGCCCCTTTAGGCGCGACTGCGACATTTGCGCGGACAGCCGATCAGTTGCGGTTAGCCATTCCGTTTCCAGCGGCCGCCACACTTCCGAAGCCGCATTTTTTTCCAGCGACGCCGGGCTTGATCGTCGATGCCGCGCCGCAGAAATTCAGCCGGTCAGGCGATCAGCTAATTCTGACGATGGTGGCGCCGAAGGATGCGACGGGTGAGGTCAGTGGCGTCCTCGCGCTCGGCAATGGCCGCGGATTGACGGTGACGGCTGAGGCCGGGGTGGTGCCTGCCGATGGCGCAGCGCCCAATGCTTTTGCCGCAATCATGCTGGCCATCGGCGGCGCGCTGCTCGGCGGGTTGATCCTGAACGTGATGCCATGCGTTTTTCCGATCGTTAGCTTAAAAGCGCTCAGTCTGGCGCGGGCGGGCGGCGACGAGCGTGCGGCAAAACGGGAGGCATTGGCGTATACCGGCGGCGTGATGTTGACCTGCGTTGCGCTCGGCGCGCTCGTGCTGGGTCTGCGTGCGGCAGGGACACAAGTCGGCTGGGCGTTCCAGTTGCAGTCGCCGTGGATCGTGTTCGTGCTTCTCCTGCTGGCAACGGCGATCACGCTCAATCTGGCGGGTGCCTTCGAATTGCGCGGCTTCGGCGGTGGCGAAGCGCTGGTGCAAAAAGGCGGCGTGCAGGGATCGTTCTGGACTGGTGTTCTGGCCGCATTCGTCGCGACGCCGTGCACCGGGCCGTTCATGGCGGCGGCGTTGGGCGCGGCGCTGGTGCTGCCGATTGCCGCGGCGTTAGCGGTGTTTGCAGGCCTCGGTCTCGGTCTCGCTTTGCCGTTTCTGGCGATCGGCTTCGTGCCCGCGCTGCGCCGGATGATGCCGCGCCCGGGGCCGTGGATGGGCAAGTTCCAGCGCTTCCTGAGCATTCCCATGGCACTGACCGTGGTTGCACTATTGTGGCTGGTGTATCAGCAGCAAGGCAACGTTGCGGGTGATTGGGCGCTGGTAACGGTCGCCGTGATCGGTGTCGGTGCATTCTGGTCGCGGTTCCGGCGTCCAGCGCGGCCAGTGGTGATGGCCACGATCATGGGTGTGCTGCTGGCAAGCGGTGCGGCGGCGATCAAGGTGGACAGGATCAACGGGAATGCGGTTTCGGCTGATGCCGGTGTACCCTTTTCCGTCGAACGGCTCGCCGCACTGCGCGCCGAAGGAAAGCCGGTGTTTCTCTATTTCACGGCCGATTGGTGCCTGACCTGCAAAGTGAACGAGAAAAGCGCGATCGACACGCGGGTGGTGCAGGCTGCGTTTGAGGCGGCGGGCGTCACCATGATGACCGGCGACTGGACCAATGGCGATGCGGCGATCACGCGGTTCCTGAGCGAACAGGGTGCGTCGGGCGTGCCGCTGTATCTTTACTATCCGGCCGGCGGGGGCGAAGCGAAACAATTGCCGCAGATCCTGACGCCAGGCTTACTGGCCGGACTTAGCCAAACGAACTGAGGGCGGCTTCAGCAACTTCGACGCCCCATTCCTGCACGAAATGCCCGGCTTCGGCGATGATCAGGGGATCGGGGCAGCCACGGATGTTGGCGCGCAGAGCCTGCATGGTATCGACGCCGATCACGGGGTCCGCCGCGCCGATGGCCATAAAGCTTTGCCCGGTCCATTCGTCGCGCCACCAGTTGCGCGCGGCGCGGCTGATATGCGCGCCGCCGGCATCGGGGCTGTCGGGAACGAGTTCGGGAAACTGGCGGACGCCCGCTTTATACGTGATGTCGGGATAAGGCGCGGCATAGGCAGCGGCTTCGGCGTCGGACAGGATCGACGTGCCACGTTTGAACAGCTGGGCAAGATCCATGTCGGGCTGCGATCGGTTGAAGGCTTTCCATGCAAGAAAGCCGGGGCCGAGCGGCGCTTCGCCGGTGCCGAGTCCGGTATTCATCACAATCAGCCGTTTGAACCGGTCTGCCATGAACGGCGGGATCGTCAGCCCCAGCAGCCCGCCCCAATCCTGACAGACGAGCGTGATGTTCTTCAGGTCGAGCATTACGATGAAATCGACGAGCGACTGACGGTGGAAATCGAAGCTGTAGATGTACGGCTCGACGGGCTTGTCGCTTTTGCCGAAGCCGAACAAGTCGGGCGCGACGACCCGCCCTGCGTTCGCCAGCACCGGGATCATCTTGCGATAAAGATAGGACCAACTCGGTTGCCCGTGCAGGCACAGGAACGTCGTGTCGCCCGCCCCTTCATCGAGATAGTGCATCCTGAGGCCGTTGGCGTGATCGAGATAATTCGGCGCGAACGCATAGCCGGGCAGGTTTTCGAACCGGGCGTCGGGCGTGCGCAGCGCTTCGATGGTCATGCTATTTCCTTTTGTAGACGCGCGTCCCACCGATCCAGGTTTCGAGCACTTTGGTCGTGCGGATCGCCGCTGGTGCACTTTCGAGCGGATTGGTGTCGACAATAATGAAGTCGGCGCGGAAGCCGGGGGCGAGCCGTCCGATTTTGTTTTCGGCGAAAGAGGCATAAGCCGCGCCCGTTGTGAAGCCTGCCAGTGCCTGTTCACGCGTCACGCGTTCCTGCGGCTGCCATCCGCCGAACGGCTCGCCCTTTTCGTCTTCACGCGTGATGGCGGCGGCAATGCCCGGAAAGGGATTGGCGCTTTCGACCGGCACGTCGGATCCGAACGCCAGACGGCTGCCGTTCTTGAGCATCGTTGCCCAGGCATAAGCACCGCTCAGCCGATCAGGGCCGAGACGGACTTCGGCCATTGTCCGGTCGCTGGTCTGATGGAC
>JANODH010000248.1:0-2354 GCA_031412595.1 Sphingomonas sp.
AAAGTCGAAATCGATCGCCACGGGCTTCTGCTTGCTCGGCTCGGCCGCAAACGTGCGCAAGTGCGTGACCGATTTGCGCATGCCCGGTTCGAGCTGCGCGTCGGCCTCGGCAGCCGGTAAATCCGCAGCATCGACGAAAGGCTGCGCACGCGAAAGGTGCCCCAATTCGCCAAGTTCCTTTGGGGTCATCGCAATCTGATGCGGGCCGCGTCGCCCGAGGACCGAGATCCGGACAATCCCCGAGTTCTCGAGGGCATCGAGGGCATGCGCCGCAATGTCCGATCCGGCGAACTCGGCACGCGTTTTCGCAAGGATGCGCGCGACATCGAGCGCGACGTTGCCATTGCCGATCACCACCGCGCCACTGCCATGCAGCGCTGGCTCGATCGCTGCGTGGTCGGGATGACCGTTGTACCAGCCGACGAATGCCGCCGAACCGACGACGCCGGGCAGGTCTGCACCGGGAATGTCGAGCGTGCGGTCGTTCGGTGCGCCGGTTGCCAGAACGACGGCATCATACATCACCTGCAGTTCGGCAATGCTCACATCGGCGCCGACAGTGACATTGCCGACGAAACGCACGTTGTCGGCCAAATTCACGGCTTCATACCGGCGGGATACGGCCTTGATCGACTGATGATCGGGCGCGACACCTGAGCGGATCAAGCCGTAAGGAACGGGCAGGCGGTCAATGATGTCGATGCATACGTCGCTGCCGAACGCTTTTTGCGCGGCTTCGGCTGTATAGTAACCCGCCGGTCCCGAACCGACGATTGCGATGTGGCGCATGCCAACCCCTGTCTTGCTGTGGCGGCGGACTTAGCGCGTCCGCCGCCCTATGCAAGATCGCCCGAGGGTTTTAGCGATTGTTCGTTGTCGCCTTGGGTGCTGCTGCGGCAGCATCGGACGGCAGGCCACCGAGTTCGGTCACCAGCTTGCGATAAGCATCGAGATAGGCAAGCACGATGATCTGCCCGAGTGCGGTATCCTGATAACCGCCCCCTGCTGCGCCGCCGAAGCCACCGCCCGCGCCGAACAAGCCGCCGCCGGCACCAAAGCTGGTATCGGTCTTGCGCGCATAGCCCTGCGTAAGCGCTTCTTCTTCGGTCGTGCGTGCATTGACGATCGAAAGCGTGACGTTAGCTTCGCCTTTCTTGACGTTGATGCCGCCTGCGACCGCACCGGCAAGCCGTCCGACGCCGCCGAACAACCCGCCCAGCGCGCCAAGTGCCGCACCGGCACCACCGCCGCCCGAATTGCGATTGGCGGTCACGATGTTGGGTTCGAGATAATAGTCGGCGGTTTTGACCTGACCCTTGCCGAGATTCGATCCGCGCTGCAGTTCGCCATCATCGGCCATCGCGCGTTCCATCGCGCGGCTCTGCATGGCGCGGCCACGATTGACGAGGCCAAAGCAGCCCGATTGTTGGACAAAGACCTTCAGGATGTTCTCCGGACTGCCCAGATTATAGTCGCGCCACCACTGCGTATCGGGTTCGACGATTGCCACGGTCCCGATGCGTTTGGCACAGCGTGGGATCGTTGCTTCGGCTTTGGTCTGGAGCTGCTTTGCTGACGAGGCCTTGTTGCCGATCTGTGCCATCGCAGGTGTCGCAAACAAGGCGGTCGCAGCCGCAGCGGATATGAATTGACGCATCAGAAGTCCCCTCAAAAGCTGCGCGCGCCAGTATCTTTGGTCATCACGCGGCAACCGATGCGACCCGGTCTTTGGACCATCTAGCAGCGCGCAGGTTGCTCCGCTAGAGGCCCCTTCATGACACCTCTCGACAAGATCCGTAATTTTTCCATTATTGCGCATATCGACCATGGCAAATCGACGCTGGCGGACCGGCTGATTCAGACGACCGGGGGGCTGAGCGCGCGCGAAATGTCGGCACAAGTGCTTGATAACATGGATATCGAGAAGGAACGCGGCATCACGATCAAGGCGCAGACCGTCCGGCTTGACTGGAAGGGGTATGAGCTCAATCTGATGGATACGCCGGGGCATGTCGATTTTGCCTATGAAGTGTCACGTTCGCTCGCCGCCTGCGAAGGCGCGCTGCTCGTGGTTGATGCGGCACAGGGCGTGGAAGCGCAGACGCTCGCCAACGTTTACCAGTCGATCGAATATGACCATGAGATCGTGCCGGTCATCAACAAGATCGATCTGCCTGCTGCCGAGCCCGACATGGTCCGCAAGGAAATCGAAGATATTATCGGCCTCGATGCGTCGAACGCGATCCTGACGAGCGCCAAATCGGGGATCGGCATCGAAGCCGTTCTCGATGCTGTGATCGAACGGATTCCGCCACCGAAGGGCGACCGCGAGGCACCGCTGAAAGCCATGCTCG
>JANODH010000249.1:0-6304 GCA_031412595.1 Sphingomonas sp.
CACGAGGCGGCGCTGGTCGATTATTCGGCGATGAACCTGGCGCGGGTCGAAGGGACGATGCTCAAGGCGGTGCTGACGCCGTCGTCGACGGGCGCGAAGGTCGTGCGCGATACGCCCTTCTCGACGCCGTGGCGGACCATCAGGATCACTGACTCTGCTCCGGCGCTGTACGATAACGATCTGGAGCTGAACCTTAACGAGCCGAACAAGCTTGGCGATGTGCGCTGGGTAAAACCGATGCGCTACATCGGGATTTGGTGGGGCATGCATCTCGACCGGATGAGCTGGGCGCAGGGCCCGAAACACGGGGCAACGACGGCGCGCGCCAAACAGTATATCGATCCGACAACGGACCAGGAAATGAAGTCGATCTGATCTTCACGCGGATGCTCAGCGGGCCGATGGATTACACGTCGGGTGTTTTGTGGCTTGTAGGAAAAAGGGGGCAGGGCATGGCGTCGACCATGGCCAAGCAACTTGCGCTCTATATCGTGCTCTACAGCCCGATTCAGATGGCAGCGGAACCGGCACTGCGCCGGGGCAGGCAAGTGCTGCGCGCGCGGACCGATAAGCCCGGTCTGTTTGCTGTGTCGCGCTTGCTGGATGGGCACGGAGTGCTGGTCGCTTTCAACACGTCTACAGCGCCAATCGATGTGAACGTGGAAGTTGACTCTGCCTCTTTGAATTTCGATGCCGTTTATGGCGTTTGCGCACCAAATGCTGCCGCACCTGGCAGTATTGCACTCAAGATACCGGCGCTCGACTATGTTATTTGTGCGGCTGGCGCTGCGCAGTGAGCGAGCCGTTGCGTGTGTCCGTGTCGGCTAAAAATGACGAATGGTGGCGCGGTGCGGTCATCTATCAGATTTATCCGCGCAGCTTTGCTGACTCCAATGGGGACGGCATCGGCGATCTGCCGGGGATTGCCGAAGCCCAATGGATGCCGGTTTGCAACGCGACATATAAAAACGGGATCAGCTTTCACGGCTGGTCGGTTCGGCCCGGTTTCGAAGGCTATTTTCACCCGTTTCAAACTAATCTCGATAGTCACACCGCCAACCATTTCTACTTTCACACCCGCGCGCGGCGGACGGGCCGTGATGTCTGGGCGCATCCCGATCGATTTTTCATTTCCGCGCGCATGGCAGCAGAACGCAGGGCACCGATCGCACCAAGCAACTTCCCGTTCGAGATCAGCTATGGCTATCACTTCGATGCCATCCGGGTTGGCGTATTTCTGCGCTATCATGCAGTGCAAAAGCTGGGGGTGGCGCATCTGCCGCGCACGGTGCGCGATGTGCAACTGAATGAACGGGGTCATGTCGATGCTCTGGTCGCAGAGGACGACGCACGGATCGAAGCGGATTTCTTCATTGATGCCAGTAGTTTTCGCTCAACCGTCCTGCAGGGCGCACTTGCCGAACCATTCGTGTCGTTTGCAAGCAATCTGTTCAACGACAGCGCAATCGCCATGCCGACTGAAAGCGATCCCGGCGACATCGCATCGGAGACCCGAGCAACCGCACTGGGGGCGGGCTGGGCCTGGAAAATCCCGCTAACCAACCGGACGGGGAATGGCTATGTCTATTCATCGGCATTCAAATCCGCCGATGAAGCCGAAACCGAACTGCGCGCGCATCTGGGTCTCCTCGACAGCGATACGGCGGCACGTCACCTGAAAATGAACGTCGGGCAAGTGCAGCGCAGTTGGGTGAAAAACTGTCTCGCCATCGGGCTTGCGCAGGGCTTCATCGAGCCATTGGAAGCAACAGCGCTCCATATCGTGCAAGCTACGGTCGAAGGGTTTATGGACGCTTTCGAAACCGGCGGGTTCGCAGACTCCGGTGCAGCCGCATTCAATGCCGAAATTGCTGCCCGCTATGAGGGTATTCGCGACTATATCGTTGCCCATTACCGGATGAATGGACGGACCGACACCGACTATTGGCGCGCCAATGCCGCCAATCAGCATCTGTCGGACTCGCTGAAAGCTGTCATGTCGTGCTGGTTCACCGGCGGGGATTTGACGGCCGAGATCGCGCGGCAGGACATCGCGAAATATTATCCCGCGCTGTCGTGGCATTGCTTGCTGAGCGGTTATGGCACGTATCCCGACGATGCGAAGATGAGGCCGCCGGAAGCCGAACTTGCGCTGGCCGATATGGCCAAGATCGATGCGTTCGTGTCGGGTTGTGCACAGAATTTTCCGCGACATGACGATGCGTTGGCTCGATTGAAAGGTTGAATATGGCTCGGTTGTTCTGGCTATTTTTCATGCTGCTTGCGGCATTGCCGACGCAGGCACAGCCGATCAGCCGTCCGCATGTTGCTTGGGCAAAGAATGCGAATATTTATGAAGTGAATATCCGGCAGTTCACGCCGGAGGGGACCATTCCGGCCTTCGCAAAACAGCTGCCACGCCTGAAGAAAATGGGTGTCAAAATTCTGTGGGTGATGCCGGTGCAACCGATCGGCGTCAAAAACCGCAAGGGAACGCTCGGTAGCTATTATTCGATCCGCGACTATACGGCCATCAATCCCGAATTCGGCACGATGGACGATTTCAAGCGCATGGTTCGCACGGCGCACGGGCTTGGCATGAAAGTGATTTTGGATTGGGTCGCTAATCACACCGCATGGGATCATCCATGGGTTATTCAGTATCCAGAATGGTACAAGCGCAACGCAGCCGGTGAAGTCGTCAGCTATAATTTCGATAATGGCCGCGAGATCGAATATTGGACCGACGTCGTCGGGCTCGATTACAAGCAAGAGAAGCTCTGGCCCGCGATGATCGATGCCATGAAATTCTGGGTGCGTGAAACCGGAATCGATGGCTTTCGCTGCGATGTTGCAATGCTCATGCCCGAACCGTTCTGGGCACGCGCGCGAACCGAACTGGATGCAATCAAGCCGGTTTTCGTGCTGGCCGAAGCGGCTGAACCTGGTCTGCACGCACGGGCATTCGACGCGACTTATCATTGGAAATTGCAGGAACTGCTTGCCGAGATTGCACAGGGCAAAAAGACCGCAGACGATCTGCGCACTTTTTATGAAAAGCCTGATCCCGCATTCGCGCCCGATGCATGGCGAATGAATTTCACAAGCAACCACGACATCAATTCGTGGCATGGCCATGACGGCGAGAAATATGGCGCCGGGTTCGTAGCGTTCGCGACGCTGGCCGCGACGTTCCCTGGCATTCCGCTCGTTTACGGCGGCCAGGAAGGGATGCTCGACAAGCGCATCGCCTTTTTCGAAAAAGATCCCATCGATTGGAAGGGGTACAAGCGAGCGTCTTTATACAAGCGGCTTTTGACTCTTAAAACACGAAATCCAGCGCTCTGGAACGGCACGGCTGGTGGTGCACTTGCCTTTCAGGAAACCGGCAGCCCGAACGTCGTTGCTTTCATGCGAACCCGCGGGCGGAAAAATGTTCTGGTCGTCGCCAATCTGTCGGGAACAGTGCAAGTGTCTACGTTCGGCGCGCTCGAACCGTGGGCGACGCAGATTCGTGTGCGTTAAGCCAGGGATGTCTCCTTTTCGGACAGGTTGACGCACTGCGGGTCTGCGCTTGACCTTTTTCAATCCATGTTCCTATTTAGAACAAAATAGGAACAAAATGATTCGTTCGCTTGCCTTGAAATCTGCAATCGCCATGCTGCCAGCGTCGCCGGTGCGTGAGCCACTGCCTGTGGTGACGTTCGGCGCGTCGGCAATCGATGCGCGTCTGGGTGGTGGTCTGTCGCGCGGGGCGCTCCACGAATTTTATGCTGGTACTGTCGAGGATAGCAGTGCAGCAGCGGCGTTTGCAGTGGCGTTGGCCATGCGTGGCGTGTTGCCCGGCAAGCCCGTTGTCTGGGTTCGCGAGAAGCAGTGTGCGGCTCGCACGGGTCATCTTTATGCCGCTGGTCTTGTCGAGCTTGGTTTCGATCCTGATGCGCTTTTTCTGGTCGATGCGCCCGATACGCGCGCCGTGCTTCGAGCGGGCGCCGATATCGTCAAGTGCGGCGAAGTCGGCACGGTTGTTATCGAGCCGTGGGGCAAAGCGCCGCTGCTCGATCTGACGGCATCGCGGCGGTTGTCGATGGCCGCCGCTGCGTCGGGTGTGTTCACGCTGATGCTGCGCGTGGACGCAGAGCCCGTGCCCAGCGCGGCGCAAACGCGGTGGCAAGTGTCGTCGGCATCATCATTACCGCTTGCGACAAATGCGCCCGGCCATCCGGCTTTCGATATTGTTCTGCTGCGCCATCGCAGCGGCATTGCCGGGTTTGAAACCCATCTGGAGTGGAACCGTGATGCAAAAAGCTTCGGGCCGATTTTCGCGCCGCTATCTGGCCGTTTTCCTGCCGATGCTGTCTTCGGAACGGATCAGGCGCACGCTGTTATCCACAAGCGTGCTGCCTGATGCGCCTTTTGTCCTTGTCGAAAAACGGCTTGGCAGCATGCGGCTGGCCGCTGTCGACAATGCAGCGCGCGCGCTGGGGCTGAAAACCGGGCTCGCGCTGGCCGATGCGCGGGCGCAAGTCCCAGATCTGCATGTGTTCGATCACGATGCACGCGCTGATGCAGTGCTCCTCGATTGGCTTGCCGATGCCTGCGACCGTTACACGCCGATGGTCGCGGTCGATCCGCCGCGTGGGCTGATCCTCGATATTACGGGGTGCGCACTTTCCGACGATCAGACTTGCCACGACCTCGAAACCCGGCTCAGGCGCCTTGGGCTGACGGCACAGCCTGCACTGGCAACGACACCTGATGCAGCGCTTGCGCTGGCGCGATACGGCGGGGACGATGTCCGCCTGTTGCCCGTCAGCGCGCTGCGTGTTGCGCCCGACAATCATGTCGCTCTGGCGCGCGCCGGGCTGAAAACGATCGGCGATGTTGCTGCCCTGCCGCGCGCGCCGCTTGCTGCGCGTTTCGGTGAGGTTTTGCCGGTGCTGCTTACGCGCCTGCTGGGTGAGGAAGACATTCGCATCACGCCGCGGCGCATGCCCGCCGAGGTCGAGAGCGAAACACGCTTTGCCGAGCCGATTGCGCGCACCGATGATGCGCTGTCCACGATTACCGATCTCGCCGAAAAGATCGCCGTTACATTGTCGCAAAGTGGGGTTGGCGGGCGGCGCTTTTCGGCGGCGCTGTTTCGCAGCGACGGTCATGTCGCGCGGCTCGATGTCGAAACCGGGCAGCCGACACGCGATCCGGTTTTGCTCGACCGGCTGTTTCGCGAACGGATCGATGCGCTGTCCGATCCGCTTGATCCGGGCTTCGGCTATGACATGATCCGGCTGGCGGTGCATGTCGTCGAGCCGATGGCGCCCGAACAATATCGGCTCGACGGTGGGCAGGTTGCCAATCAGCAACTCGAAGCCCTGATCGACCGGCTGGGCGCGCGGCTGGGCCGGAACCGGATACGGCGATTTGCCCCCGTCGATACGCATATACCCGAACAAGCCGTGCTCGAACTGCCCGCTGTCGAAACCGAAAAGCGCACCAGCTGGCCGCCGTCCGAACCCGGCGAGCCGCCGCTGCGCCCGATCCATCTGTTCGACCCGCCACACCGCATCGAAGTGATCGCCGAAGTGCCCGATGGGCCGCCGCGCCGGTTCAAATGGCGGCGCAAGATGCACGAAGTCGCGCGGCACGAAGGACCCGAACGGATCGCTGCCGAATGGTGGACGCGGCGCGATAATGGTGGGCTCACACGCGATTATTACCGAGTCGAGGATGTCCGCGGGCGGCGCTACTGGCTGTTTCGCCACGGGCTTTACGGCGCGGAAAAAGCGCATCCCGACTGGTATCTTCACGGACTATTTGCGTGAGAAGGTCGGTTGCGTGACCTATGCCGAGCTTGCCGCTGCGACCAATTTCTCCTTCCTCGAAGGGGCCTCGCATGCGCATGAGATGGTCGCAACAGCCCTCGCGCTGGGGCACAATGGCATCGGCATTGCCGACCGAAATACAGTGGCCGGCGTGGTTCGCGCGCATGTCGCGCTGCGCGATGCCCTCGAAGCTGCTGGCGCGACGGTCGATTTCAAACTCGTCGTTGGCAGCCGCCTGGTCTTTGCCGACGGCACGCCCGACATCATTGCCTATCCGACCGATCGGCGCGCGTGGGGGCGGCTGTGCCGGCTGCTGACGATCGGCAATTTGCGCGCGAAAAAGGGCGAGTGCGAATTGCGCTTCGACGATCTGCTCGAATGGGGGGCAGGCATGGTGTTTATCGTTTTTGCCCGTCCTTCACACGAAAGGTTTCTGAACGCGCTCAAGCAATACAACCCGTGCAACCTCTGGATCGGCGCCA
>JANODH010000250.1:0-4637 GCA_031412595.1 Sphingomonas sp.
CGGGGTCCACCGGTCATCCAAAGGGCGTGATGCTTAGCCACGCCAACCTCTGGCTTGGCGCTGTCAGTGTTGCTCATTTTCTTGAACTGGATGCGCAGGACCGCACACTCGCGATATTGCCACTAGGCTTTGATTATGGGCAGAATCAGCTTTTCTCGACATGGCAGGCCGGGGGATGCGTTTTCCCGTTCGATTACCTCTTGCCGCGTGATGTTGTGAGAGCCGTCGGAACTCATGAGGTAACTACGCTTGCAGCGGTGCCGCCACTATGGCTGCAACTTGTAGAGGCAGACTGGCAGGGGGCAGGTGTCTCGGTTCGGCGCGTTACCAATTCGGGGGGAGCATTAACGCCGCAGTTGACCACCCAACTGCGCGACACGTTTCCGCATGCCGACATTTATCCGATGTACGGGCTTACCGAAGCTTTCCGCTCGACATACTTGCCCCCCGATCTCGTTGCCACACATCCGACATCCATCGGCCGCTCCATTCCTTTTGCAGAGGTATTCGTAATCGCTGCAGACGGGTGCCCAACTGAGCAAGGCGAGCTTGTTCATGCAGGCCCACTTGTCGCACAAGGCTATTGGAAGGATCCCGAACGGACGACGGCGCGCTTCAGGCCGGCACCCGAAGGATCAATCTATGGAGGGATGGCCGTGTGGTCCGGCGATACCGTCCGGCGCGATTCAGACGGTCTGTTGTATTTCGTCGCGCGCGAAGACGAGATGATCAAATCTTCAGGCCACAGGATTAGTCCGCTGGAAATCGAAGATACGGCGCTGGCCAGTGGCGGCGTTGTCGAAGCAGTCGCGCACGGTTTTGCCGATCCCAAACTCGGGCAGGCTATACGACTTGTTGTCCGTGGTAATGGTGACGAAGCGCAGCTGCGCGCCCAACTGAAAGCAGAACTACCGAGCTATATGCAGCCACGGATCGTGGAGTGGCGCGATGCAATGCCCAGAAACGCCAACGGCAAGATCGACCGGGCGCTGCTGAAAGCGGAAATGAAAGAATGAAACCACACGGTTCCGTACCGCTCTGGTTCGATCAGCAGCGCCTAACAGAAGCAAGCGCCGCTGCTGCCGCTGGCACACCTGCGTTCGTTTATGATTTTCGGATCGTAATCGACAAGATCGGAGCGCTCCGTGCGGCGCTGCCCGATGGCGTTGCTATCCACTACGCGATGAAAGCAAATCCGCTGCCCGCAATCGTCGCCGCGATGGTACCACTTGTGGACGGGACCGACATTGCGTCAGCCGGCGAATGGCGCGTGGCATTAGCGGCAGGCGCAAAGAATGTGTCGTTTGCAGGACCCGGCAAGCGCGACGCCGAGCTCGAAACAGCCATCGCGGCGCAGATCACGATCAATCTGGAATCGGAAGGCGAGTGCCGGCGTGCGCTTGCGATCGCTGACAGACTGGGGATCAAGCCGCGCCTTGCCGTGCGCGTCAATCCGGATTTCTCGCTCAAGGGATCTGGCATGAAAATGGGCGGCGGTGCGACAGCATTCGGCATCGATGCCGAACACGCCCCCACGCTTGTAAAACTGATCATCGATGGCGGCGCAGACTGGCGCGGCTTTCACATATTTCCCGGAAGCCAAGCGCTTGATACCGAGGCAATCGTGGCTGCGCAGCGCGCGACGATTGCACTTGCGGGTCAGTTAGCCGATGCCTGTGCTGTGGAGCCGCCCCTGATCAATATCGGTGGCGGGTTCGGCATACCCTATTTCGCCAACGAGCAGCAGGTGGATATTGCGCTGATCGGTGAACATCTGGATGATGCGATCCACGGTCGAGCAGCAAGCTTGTCAGGCAGCCGGTTTGCCATCGAACTCGGCCGGTGGCTCGTCGGCGAATGCGGCGTTTATTTGACCCGAGTGATTGACCGCAAGGAAAGCCGTGGTGAAATCTTTCTGGTCACGGACGGGGGCCTCCACCATCAACTTGCGGCCAGCGGCAATTTCGGCACTGTTGTTCGGCGCAATTATCCGATTGCGATTGCAGACAAATTAGAGGCGATGCCAACCGAAACAGTCAATGTCGTGGGCTGCCTGTGCACACCACTCGACCGGCTTGGCGATCGAGTGCAGCTGCCCCGTGCGGAAGTTGGCGATGTCGTCGCGGTTTTCATGGCAGGCGCATATGGAGCATCAGCGAGCCCGGCGGCATTTCTAGGCCACGGTCCCGCCGCAGAATATGTGATCGGGGCATAGCTAAACGCTAAATTCACCTATTTTCTCATAAAGACGCAGGATGGACGCGTGGCATCAATGCCGGACGGCGTGTTACATCACAGGGGTTCGATAATGCGCAAAGTGCGTTGGCTAGGGATTGCGATTGTTGCGGTTGCGCTTGCCGGTTGCGCTGGTGGCCAGCGTGGAACAGCTGAATTGCCACCGGCGGCGTTCGTCACCTCGACTGATGTTCCCAGTGAGGAATATATAATCGGTCCGCTCGACCAGCTGACCATTTTCGTTTGGCGCAATCCCGAACTGGGTGCAAAAGTTCAGGTACGTCCCGACGGTCGCATCACGACACCGCTGATTGCGGACCTGCCTGCCGTCGGCAAGACACCGGCACAGCTCGCTGCCGATATCACCACGGAACTGAAGCAGTATATCAACGCACCGCGCGTTTCGGTGATTGTCGACAATTTTTCAGGCACGTTCTCGCAACAGGTCCGTATTGTCGGCGCAACCGAAAAGCCTGCTTCGTTGCCTTACCGCGCGAACATGACGCTGCTTGATGCCATGATTGCCGTTGGTGGTCTGTCCGAATTCGCTGCTGGCGATCGCGCACGGCTGATCCGTGCAGACCGGGCCACCGGAAAGCAGAAAGAATACGCGCTGCGCCTGAATAAACTGCTGAAGCGCGGTGATTCGAGTGCAAATGTGCGGCTTGAGCCCGGCGATGTCATTATTATCCCGTCGAGCATGTTCTAATGCATGGTGTTTACGACGACGCGCTGATCGCAATACACAGCATCTGGAAGCGTCGATGGCTGGCGTTAGCCATCGGCTGGGCGATTGCGCTGGTTGGCTGGTTCATCATCAGCCTTATCCCGAACAAATATGAGTCAGCTGCAAAACTGCTCGTTCAGGCGTCGACTCTTTTACCCGACAAAGTGGGCATTACGGCATCGGATCGTCAGCAAGGTGTCGACGCGGTCCGGCAGACGCTGACATCGGCTGCTAATCTAGAAAAAGTGGTTCGGGAAACCAATTTGGCGAAACAGGCATCCAGCGACCGAGACGTTGCAGACCTCGCGACCCTCCTTTCTAAATCGGTCAAGGTCGTCGCCGAACAGGACAATCTTTTCAAAATTTCAGCTGAATCCGGTAACCCGAATTTGTCGGATGCGGACAATGCAAATCTTTCGCGGCAGATCGTGCAGAAAATCATCGATCTGTTCGTCGACGGCAACTTGTCCGGCAGTCGCATCGAAACCGGTCAGACAATCGAATTCCTTGATGCCCAACTCGATGCGCGTGCTTTGCAACTTGCTGACGCAGAGACGAAGCGCAGTGCCTTCGAGCAAAAATATCTGGCATTACTACCAGGCGCGGGCACGATTGCTGACCGAATTTCGGCTGCGCGCAGCGAAATGTCGCGGATCGACGGAGAACTTGCGGCCGCCCAAGCTGGTCTTTCCGCTGTCCGGGGTCAGATGGCATCGACGCCCGCGAACACCCGCACAGCCGGCACGATGATCGGTGGCTCCGTTGGTGGCGCAGACCCGGGCGCTGCGATCCGCGCCCAAATCGCGCAAGGCCGTTCGCGCGGCTGGACCGATCAGCATCCCGACATGGTATCGCTTCGTGACGAACTCAGTCGTACGCCCTCTGCCGCCAGCATCGGTTCGGCCTCACGCCAAGGACCTGCGGTCGTAACATCGAACCCCGCTTATACCTCGCTGCGCTCGATGCTGGCGGAACGGCAAGCAGTCGCGAGTTCACTCGCCGCACGAAAAGCGCAAATTCAAGGGCAGATAAATGCGGTGTTGGCACAACAGGCGTCGAACCCGGATGTATCCGCTGAACAAACCCGGCTGGAGCGGAATTATCAGGTCCTGAAGACACAATATGATAAACTCCTGGCGGATCGTGACGACGTCCGTTTGCGCGGTGATGTTCAGGCACAAACGGCATCGGCGCGTTTCAGTGTAATCGATCCACCATCATCGCCAAAATCGCCTGCCACGCCAAACCGCCCTTTGCTGCTGACACTCGTCCTTTTGGCAGCAGTCGGTGGGGGCACAGCGGCTGCGTTTGCACTCGGTCAACTGCAAGGGCGTTTCTCGACGTCCTCACGTTTGGCGAAAACAACGGGTTTGCCGGTGCTCGGTTCGATCCATGAAGTGCTCACTCGCGAACAGCAGATCGATCGCACCAAAAAGCTGAAGTTTTTCGGGGTCGGCGCAGCAGCGCTGGTCGGGATGTACGGGCTGTTGATGACTGTTGAGTTTGTTCAGCGCAGCACGGTGGCCTGACGGATATGGGCATGAACCAGAAAACCACATCATCCTCCGGCTCCCTGATCGAGCGCGCCGCTGCGATCTATGATTTCAGTGCGGCCGTAAAATCACCGATCACTCAACCCGTTTCCGTGGCTTCCCCAGCGATGCGCCCGCTCGCG
>JANODH010000251.1:0-5089 GCA_031412595.1 Sphingomonas sp.
CAGACGCCCGCCACGACCGCGACTTTGCCGATTTTCTTGGCAATAGTCATTGCGGTCAGCAAGGCATCAGGCGCGGTCTTGTCGCCGCGGACCACTTCGAGCAATTTCATGACGTTGGCGGGTGAAAAGAAATGCATGCCGAGCACATCCTGCGGACGGCTCGTGCTCGCGGCGATTTCGTCGATGTCGAGATAGCTGGTGTTCGACGCAAGGATCGCGCCTGCCTTGCAAATCGTGTCGAGCTTGCCGAAAATCTCCTTCTTCACGCCCATTTCTTCATAGACGGCTTCGATGATCAGATCGCAATCGGCGAGGTCTTCAAGGCGCAATGTCGGAGTCAGCAAGCCCATTGCGCCTTCGGCTTGTGCGGCCGTAATGCGGCCCTTTGATGCCGACGCCTCGTAATTCTTGCGCATGACGCCGGTGCCGCGGTCGAGCGCATCCTGCTTCATTTCGACAATCGTAACGGGAATGCCTGCGGACAGGAAATTCATTGAAATCCCGCCGCCCATCGTGCCCGCACCGATCACGCCGACCCGCTTGATGTCGCGCGGCTGCACGTCGGCCCCGATTCCGTCGATTTTCGCCGCTTGCCGTTCGGCAAAGAAAATATGCCGCTGCGCCGCCGACTGTGTGCCGAACATCAGTTTCATGAACTGCTCGCGCTCGAACGCAATGCCTTCGTCAAAGGGAAGGCGCGTCGCGGCTTCGACGCAAGCGATATTGGCAGCGGGTGCATCGAAGCCGCGAAACTTCTTGGCATTGGCCTTGGCATAGGCCTCGATTGCCGCGACATCGCCTTTAATCGGCATCGCACGTGTCGGGCGCGGTCCGCTGGCAATGCATTCCTTTGCAAAGGCCAGCGCATCGGCAACCAGCGTGTCTTCACCCGCCAGCCGGTCGATCAGCCCGACGTCGAGTGCTTTGGCTGCGCTGATCGGTGATCCGCCGGCGCAAAGTTCGACGGCGGTGGCAATGCCGGCAACACGCGGCAGCCGCTGCGTGCCGCCCGCGCCGGGCAACAGGCCGAGCTTCACTTCAGGTGTCCCGATTTTCGCCGAAGGGACGGCAATCCGGTAATGACAGCCAAGCGTCACTTCGCATCCCCCGCCCAGCGCCGTGCCGTGGATCGCCGCAATCACGGGCTTGGTGCAGGCTTCGATCGTGTCGACGACTTCGGGCAGCTGCGGCATGACCGGCGCTTTGGTGAATTCGGTAATGTCGGCGCCCGCAAAGAACGTCCGCCCGTCGCAGCGGATGACGACCGCTTTCACGGTATCATCGGCCATCGCCTGCTTGATCCCGGCGTCGAGTCCGATGCGCACCGCCGCGCCAAGCGCATTGACCGGCGGATTGTTGCTGACAAGGACAAGAATGCCGTCGTGGATTTCGGTGGTGATCGGGCTGTCAGTCATTTTCGGTCTCCAAAGGGTCGAATCAAGCGGCCGTTTTGCCGGTTTCCTGCCTTGTGACAGGGTGTGATGTGGACAGTCCGCCATCGACGGCAATCGCTTGCCCGTTGACGTAGCTCGCGGCGTCGCTTGCCAGAAACAGCGCGGTTTGTGCGATTTCGATCGGCTGCCCCGCGCGGCGCAGCGGGTTCAGGCGGCCGACTTTTTCCATGACGCCCTTTTCGCGCGCATAGTCGAATGCCCGTTCGGTCATCCCGGTTTCGATGAGGCCGGGGCAGATCGCGTTGACGCGGATCCCGGTCGCCGAAAGCTGCTGTGCGCTGGTCATAACCAAATTGATGACGCCCGCTTTTGATGCCGAATAAGCGGGGCACCCCGCGCCGGACCGAATGCCGGCAACGCTCGCAGTGCAGATGATCGATCCGCCTTGTCCGGCATCCATCATGGCTTTGCCGGCATGCTTGATCATCAGAAACGGCCCGATCAGGTTGACGCGCAGGATTTCGGTCCATTCCTCGGGCGTATGATCGAAAATGCCCGTCAGCCCGCCTGAAATCCCGGCATTGGCATAAGCAATGTTGATGCCGCCATACGTCGCCACGGCCGTCTCGACAAGTTTGGCAACGTCGCTTTCGCAGCCCGCATCCATCTGCATGGCGGTAACCGTGCCGCCCGCTGCCTCGATGGCACGCGCGGTTGCGTGCACGCCGTCGGACTTGTCACCGATCACGAGCTTTGCGCCTTCGGCAGCAAACAGGATCGACGTCGCGCGGCCGATCCCTGAACCCGCCCCTGTGATGACCGCGACTTTTCCCGAAAGTTTCATACGACGACTCCGCCATCGATGACGATTGTCTGACCAGTCATAAAACTCGAAGCCTCGCTGGCAAGGAATACCGCCGCGCCCGCAATTTCACGCGGTTCGCCGATGCGCCCGAGACAGGCCCCCGCGACGCTCCGTTTCAGGTTTTCGGGGTCTTCCCACAGCCCGCGCGCAAAATCGGTTTTGACCAGCCCCGGCGCAATGCAGTTGATGCGCACGTTTTGCGGCCCGAATTCGCGCGCCAGATTCTTCGCCATCTGGATGTCGGCCGCTTTGGTGATCCCGTATGCACCGATGATCGGCGTGCCGCGCAGGCCCCCGATCGATGAAACGATAATGATCGACCCCGATTTGCGCGCCAGCATCTCGGGCGCGGCCATGGTGATCAGCCAGTGTTGCGCCACGATATTATTGTCGAGCGTTTTCCTGAATTGCTCATCGGTAATCGTTGCCATCGGGCCATAATGCGGGTTCGACGCGGCATTGCAGACAAGGATGTCGATCTTGCCGAATGCCACACGCCCCGCATCGACCATGGCTTGCAGCGATTCTTTCGAAGACAGGCTCGACGCGACCGCAATCGCAGCACCCGGGTGCTTTGCATTAATCGTCGCAGCCACTGCTTCGCACGGCCCGATGTTGCGGCTGGTGATGACGACTTTTCCGCCGTGATGGGCCATTTCATGCGCGATAGCTTCGCCGATGCCGCGCGACGACCCGGTGATGATCGCGACTTTGCCGCTCAGGTCGAACTGACTCATGCCCCTGCTTTCCTCGCAAAATCCCAAGCAGCGGCGGCCAGGTGCGGCACGCGCTGCGCCATTTCGGCGGCATGCGCCGACGATGCCGTGCCATCGAGCACGCGTTTCTTGATGCCCTGGACAATCGATGCCAGCCGGAACAGCCCGAAAGCGAAATACCAGTTGAGATCGGGCATGCCGTCACGGCCCGTTGCCGCGCAATAGCGTGTCGTCATCGCCTCGATCGTCGGGATGCCCGTTTCCGGTCCAGTAAGCCCCTTCACGCCCGATCGTCCTTCGGGTTCAGTCACCCAGTTCATCATCATATAACTAAAGTCAGCCAGCGGATCGCCCGTGGTCGACAATTCCCAATCGAGCACGGCAATCACTTTAGGCTCGTTGGCCGCAAAAATCATGTTGTCGATTCGGTAATCACCATGAACGATGCTGGTGCGCGCTTGTGCAGGGATCGTGCGGGCCAGATAGTCGATCAGCTGCTCCATGTCGTCCAAGCGTTCGGTCTCGGCCGCGCGATATTGTTTGGTCCAGCGCCCGACTTGCCGCTCGAAAAAATTGCCGGGCTTGCCATAGTCGCCAAGGCCCGCTGCCGCATGGTCGATATTATGCAATGCCGCCAGCGTATCGACCATTGCGTGGTAGATGCCGGTGCGTTCCGGCGGCGTCATGCCGGGCAGGCTACCGTCCCAGATCGTCCGCCCTTCGACCATGCCCATGATGTAGAACCATGACCCGACGACGGCATCATCGGTGCACAAACCATAGGGCCTGGCGACCGGAAATCCGGTCGGGTACAAGCCGGCAATGACTGCATATTCACGGTCGACCGCATGCGCACTGGGGAGCAGCGGACCGAACGGTTTGCGCCGCAAAACATACGCGCCCGACGGGCTGTCGAGCCGATATGTCGGGTTCGACTGTCCGCCAGCAAATTTGCGAATCGTTACCGGCCCGCTGAAACCCGCGACATTTTCCGCCATCCACGCACCGAGCCGATCGGCATCGAGCACATCCTGCCCCGTCGGTTCGATGGTGCCGACAAAATCCTCCTCGGCGTTCATTCGAAAACGACCACGGTGCGCACACTGTCACCGGCGCGAAGATCGTCGAACGCTTCGTTGATCGCGCTCAGCGGCACGCGTTTGGCAATGATCGTGTCGAGATCGAGCAGCCCGCGCAGGTAGAAATCGACAAGCCGGGGAATATCGACTGGAAAGCGGTTGCCGCCCATCAGCGCACCCTGCAGCTTCTTGCCACCAAGCAAGTCCATCGCGCCAAGGCCGACTTTGTGGTCGAGCGGCATCATGCCAAGAATCGTCGCCGTCCCGCCGCGCCTGAGCGTGCCGACCGCCAGATCGCCCGATGCCGGCCGCCCGACCGCTTCGATGGCATGATCGACGCCGCCCTTGGTCATTTCGACGACCTGTTTGCCCGCATCCTCCGAACTTGCGTCGATGCTGTCGGTTGCCCCCAGCTTTATCGCCAGTGCCCGCTTTTCGGCGACCGGATCACAAGCGATGATCCGTCCCGCGCCTGCAATCTTTGCCGCATTGACCGCTGCCAGCCCGACGCCGCCGCACCCGACAATGCAAACGCTGTCGCCCGGCGTTATGTCGGCTGCGTGGAACACGGCGCCGGCCCCGGTGACAACAGCACAGCCCAAGATGGCAGCGCGATCGAGCGGCATGTCAGGGTCGATCCGCACGCAGGCATGTTCATGCACCAGCATCATTTCGGCATAGGCCGACAGGTTCAGCATCTGGTTCACCGGCGACCCGTCGGACGTCCGCGTCAGCCGCGGTGCATCATCCTTGTCGCGCCGCGTATCGCCGCCAAGACACAGCGACATCCGCCCCGTCACGCAAAACTCGCACTGCCCGCAATAGGCCGACAAGCAGGTAACGACCGCATCGCCGACCCTCACCGTGCGCACTTCGCTGCCCACCGCTTCGACGATCCCCGCCGCTTCATGCCCCGGAATGCAGGGCATCGCATGCGGATACCCCCCGTCGACGAAATGCAAGTCCGACCGGCAAACCCCGCACGCCGCCGTCCGGATCAGGACTTCGTGCGCGAGCGGCTTTGCGACGTGCACG
>JANODH010000252.1:0-2645 GCA_031412595.1 Sphingomonas sp.
GCCTGATCCTGCCACAGACGATCCTGGATGCGCCAAAGCTTGGCTGTATCAACGTTCATGCATCGCTGTTGCCGCGGTGGCGCGGCGCGGCGCCGATCCATCGTGCGATCCTTGCGGGGGATAAGGTGACTGGCGTGACGATCATGCAAATGGAGGCCGGACTCGATACCGGGCCGATGCTGGCGACCATCACAACCGAGGTCGATGGCAAGACAAGCGGCGAGCTGACGGCGGAACTCGCGAATATCGGCGCCATGCGCCTTGTCGAGACGCTACAGGACCTAACCGCGTGCCCGTCCATCCCCCAACCGGACGACGGAATTTTATATGCCCCCAAAATCGACAAATCGGAGAGCCATCTCGATTTTCTGACCAGTGCCACGCAGATCGAACGCCAGATTCGTGCATTCGCGCCCGCGCCTGGCGCATTTTTCGAATTTGCCGGTGAGCGGATCCGGATATTGCGCGCCGAAGCGACGATCATGTCGCAAAGCGCACGGCCGGGGATTGTTATCGATGATGGCCTCACCATCGCCTGCAATCCCGGCGCAATTCGCCCTGAGCTCGTTCAGCGTGCGGGACGGGGCATTATAACGACGCCGGAATTGTTGCGTGGATTTGCAATACCCTGCGGCACGAACCTGGGATGAGATTCAAGATTGTCGTCGAATTCGATGGCCGTCCGTTTATGGGCTGGCAGCGGCAGGCGCATGGGCCGAGCGTGCAGGCCGCGATCGAGAATGCAGCGCAGACGATCTGTCAGGAGAACATCTCGGTTCATGCTGCAGGGCGGACCGATGCAGGCGTGCACGCGCTCGGCATGGTCGCGCACCTCGATGTGACGCGCTCGATCACGCCGTTCCGCTTGATGGAAGGGCTGAACGCACGGCTGCGCCCTGCCCCGATTGCAATTCTGTCATGTGAGCTGGTCGATCCGGACTTTCACGCGCGTTTTTCATGCGTTGCTCGCCATTACGAATATCGGATCGTCAATCGCCGGTCACCGCTGTCACTCGATGCCGGGAAGGCGTGGCGCATTGCCGCTGCGCTCGATGCCGAAAAGATGCACGATTCGGCGCAGGCACTCGTCGGGCGGCATGACTTCACGACGTTTCGCTCGGCGCACTGTCAGGCGGAAAGCCCGCAGCGCACGCTGGATCGCCTCGATGTGACCCGCCTGGGCGATCGGGTCAGCATTTTTGCAAGCGCGCGGTCCTTCCTCAATCATCAGGTGCGGTCGATGGTTGGCTGTCTGGCTATGGTCGGTGAAGGGAAATGGACCACCGATGATTTGAAAGCATCGCTCGACGCCCGTGATCGTCATGCGCTTGGCTTCAATGCGCCACCCGATGGGCTTTATTTCGTTCGTGCTGATTATTGACCGAACAGCCGCGCCATGGCCTTTTCGAACATCACGAGTTGCCAAAGCAAGCGTCCGTGATCGCTGGCGCCCGATTGGTGTGTGCGGACGAGATTGTCGAGAACGCCCGGCGCGAACCAACCTGTATTGTTCAGCCGGGCAGCGACGCGTTCGGCTTCGCCAAGCAGCGGGCCACGGAACCAGGCACTGATCGGGCTGACGAAACCCATTTTCCGCCGATACAATATCTCGTCGGGAAGCGTGCCGCGGAGCGCGCGTTTCATGAGCCATTTGCCTTCGCCACCCCGCAATCGCATCGAGGCGGGCAGACGCGCACCGAACTCGACGAGCCGGTGATCGAGCAGTGGTTCGCGCACTTCGAGACTGACGGCCATGCTCGTACGATCGACTTTGGTAAGGATATCGCCGGGCAGCCATATTTTTAGATCGGCATATTGCGCGCGGTCGAGCGCATCGCGCGCCGGCGCAGCTCTCATGGCCTCAAGATAGCGGTTCTCGGCGCAGTGCCCTTGCAGGTCGCGCTTCAGCCCATGTGAAAACATGAGTTCGCGCATCGCGGGGCCCGTCACGCCGACCGCGCGCGCATAAGCTTCATCGCCGTCTTGGGCGAGTGCTTCGAATGTTGATTTCGCGCGAAATATCTGAGGTGCCCAGTCGGCCTTGGGGTAATGCCGCGCGAGTTTGCCGAACAGGGAACGGCGCAGCTCGTCCGGCAGTCGTCCCCTCACCTGTTCCTCTGCGACCTGAAATTTGTAGCGGCGGTAGCCGGCAAAGACCTCGTCGGCGCCATCGCCCGACAGCGCAACGGTAACTGTTTCGCGCGCAAGCTGGCAGACCCGCCATGTCGGCAGGGCAGAAGCGTCGGCAAAGGGTTCATCGAAAGCCGAAACGAGCGTGTCGATCGCCGCAAAATCGTCTGCGCCAATGATGCGCGTGCGATGGTCGGTCTTAAACTGGTCGGCTACGATCCGAGCATGGCGCGTCTCGTCGTGATCAGCATGGTCAAAACCGATCGAGCAGGTTTGCACCGGTTGTTCGCTCTCTGCTGCCATCAAAGCAACAACAGCCGACGAATCGACACCGCCTGAAAGAAACGCACCCAGCGGCACATCGGCTTTGAGGCGCAGCTGAACGGATTCGCGCACGCGTTCGCGCAGTTCGGCTTCAGCGTCTACCTGGCTGATGGGGTTGTCGTTGGTGAAGTGCACGTTCCAGTACGGCACGGGCTGGGCTCGCGTAGCGTCGCCCCGGCGCAGGGTGAGCG
>JANODH010000253.1:0-7833 GCA_031412595.1 Sphingomonas sp.
CCGTTGCAGCGGCGCGATCCGCCGTGACGATTTTTGCCAGCGTGATGATCGTGCCAAGCAGGATGCAAAAGGGCAGAAAGCGCTGGATAATTCCGGGAATGCGCAAGCTGACATATGTCAGAATTTGGCTCTGCCCATTGCCCGGATAACGCAGAATTGCGTCACTTTCGCCAAGCAGATCGAGCACCTGCAGCACGACCACAAGCAATGCGAGCACAGCAAATGATCGCACGACGAACATTTTTGCCATGTAAATCGTCAATGTTCGCGACGGAAAGATGTCAACCATCAGCGCGCTCCCCGCACAAAAGCACCGCCGAGTCGTTTCACAGCTGCAGTCATCTTGCCGGCGAGCCGGTCAATTGCGCCGATCGGCTGACCGCCAGGCACATAAGCAATCGTGCGGAACATCCATACAATCGCAGCTGCAAAGACCAGAAAGGGCACCCACAAGGCCACGAACGGATCGATTTTCCCAAGCTGGCCCATGCCAGTCGCATATTCGCTGATCTTATAATAAGTGACCACGGCAATAACGGCGACGAACACGCCGATTGCCGAAGTGGATCGCTTTGGCGGCACGGCAAGTGCAATAGCAAGCAGCGGCAGCAGCATCATCATCGCCACTTGCACCACGCGGAAGTTGAATTGCGACCAGCTTTCATTGCGTAACGTCTGCGTGCTTTGGGCATCGGTCCCGACTGCGACGAGTTCGGGCAACGTCAATTCGCGGTCAGCGCCGCCGCGTCCCCGAAACGCTTCGATTTTGGGCAAATCGATCGGCAAGTCATGCGCACTGAAACTCAGCACGCGGGGCACGCGGAAATCGGGCGCGTCGTGCGTCAATGTCCCCTTGGTCAGCCGTAGAATGATCGTATCGGGATCATCAGTCGCCAGGAACGTGCCGCGCTCGGCGGTAACGGCAAGGCTGCGTCCTCCCTTCTCGCGTGCCATGACGAAAATGCCGGAGAGGTTGCGGCCTTCCTCGCTGCTCGATTCGATGCGCAGGGTCATATCTTTGCCGAGCTTGGTAAACTCGCCTACCTTGATCGAGGCGCCGAGCGCACCTGACCGCAATTCGAACCGCAACCGTTCATAAGCGTAGCGCGCCGAGGGCTGGACAAAGCCGACGATCATCAAGTTTACGATGGCAAAGAAGATGGCGTAAAGAAACGGCACACGCAGCAGCCGCCAATAGCCCTGACCGACAGCCTGAAGCGCATCGAGTTCGGACGATAGCGCCAGTTTTCGAAACGCCAGCAAAATCCCGAGCAGCACACCGATCGGGATCCCGAGCGAGAGATATTCGGGCAGCAGGTTCGCCAGCATCTGCCAAACGATGCTGACGGGTCCGCCTTCGCTTGCGACGAAATCGAACAAGCGCAACATCCGGTCAAGGACCAGCAGCATCGCTGCAATCACGAGCGATGAAAGCAGCGGGACGATGATCAGCCGGGCCAAGTACCGGTCTGTTGCCGAGAGAAAAGTTGCGGGGATGACCATATCGTTTGTTGTTGCAGCTTGAGTCCTATCGGTTCGCGCCCAGAATGGGAATATCAAGCTGCGCTCGCTGCTGCCTTTCGAACAGGATCATTGGCCAGCAGAGTTCCCACGGCCTTCCCGAGCGACGCAAGCGTGAACGGTTTGCGCAGCACCATATTCCCGCCGAAAGCGGCCGCCGTGTCGATATCGCCGGCATAGCCCGTCACGAACAGAACCGGCAGGCCTGGATAATCGTCGCGGATCGATGCCACGAGTTCAGGCCCTGTCATGCCCGGCATCAGGACATCACTGACAATGAGCCCAACATCCGGATTTTCGCGCAGCAGCGTATGAGCATCAGCCGATTGCAGACAACGGATCGTGCGAAGCCCGAGCTCCTCGAGCGCGTCGCCGGTTGCGGCTAGCACACGCGGATCATCCTCAACAACGAGGACCGCCGTTCCCCGGCGGCGCGGCAAGGTGCAAACATCGCTGGGGGCATCATTTTCGACAGTTGGATCGGTCGGGCTGCGTGGCAGGAAGATCGAAACAGTGGTTCCCACGCCAACGGTGCTGTCGACTGTCACAGCACCGCGCGACTGACGCACGAAACCGAAAATCTGACTGAGGCCAAGCCCTGTGCCTTTGCCCGTCGGCTTGGTCGTGAAAAATGGTTCGAAAGCACGCTCGAGAACGTCTTGTGGCATGCCAATTCCGGTGTCCGTTACGCTTAAGCGAATATAATCGCCGCCGCTGATGCCTTCGACTTCGCTCGGCCCGACTGCGACGTTGGCCGTCGCGATCAGAAGCGTCCCGCCCACGATTTCATCGGTCTGCATCGCATCGCGCGCATTCACGGCAAGATTGAGGATCGCGTTTTCGAGCTGATAGGGATCGACGAAGATCGGCCACAGCCCGTCGCCCGGCGCCAGTTCGACTGTTATCGTATCGCCAATGGTGCGCTCGATCAGGTCCGACATGCCGAAGACCAAGTTGTTGGGATCTATGGCCGACGGCAGCAAAGGCTCGGATCGCGCAAAAGCCAGCAGCCGCTTGGTCAGTGCTGCCGCGCGGTTTGCCCCTTCCATCGCTTGCTCGAGATGTCGACCTGCGCGATCGCCACCACTGGCAAGCCGCCGCTGCGCGAGCTCGAGCCCGCCGATGACGACCGACAGCATGTTGTTAAAATCATGGGCAATGCCGCCTGTCAGCTGGCCGATCGCTTCCATCTTCTGAGCCTGCCGCAATTTGGCTTCTGTTTCTTCGCGAACTGCCATCTCGGCACGGAGTTGGGCCGTGCGCTCAGTCACAGCGAGCTCAAGGTCGGCATTGCGCACTTCCTCGAGTCGCCGTTCGCGCCAGGCAAGAACAGCGGCCCAGCCAAGCACAGCCGCACTCACCACCAACAAAAGGCCAAAGAACGATACGACGAGACCAAGATTGTTCGATCGCTCGATCGATGCGTCAGCCACCGCGCCGCGAACGGCCAATATGTTGCGCTCGCTCTCGATCACAGCTTCGAGCAAGCTGTCGATCTGTCCGAGGGTCGGTGATTTTCCGGCCTGGTAATATTTGGAAAGGGCAGCGGGGTTTTGCCCGTAATTGGTGCGTAACGCGATTGCCGACAGTTCCGCGCCGCGTGCTGCATAGGCATTGCGCAATTGCCTGATCAGCCGTTTGGTCTCGCGCGCCGTCGCCATTTGGTCGAGTGCGTCCATCTGCGTACCCGCGCGGCGCCAGTCATCGAGATATTGCCGCCCCAAATCCTTATCACCGCTGATTACAAAGCGGCCAAGAAACGCTTCGGCCTGACCGATGCTGGCGTCCAGCGACCGCGCAAGGATCATTGCTTCGTAGCTTTGCTGGCGCGAACCGAGCGCATCGTCGCGGTCTTTCGTCGCGGCGCCCAGCATCAGAACAAGCGCGACAATGGTTGCCGCTGCCAACAAGGCAAGCAGGATGCCCAGCCACAGTCGCCAACGCGGACGCCCCTCGATGTCGTTCACATCGTCCATTGCTGTCGACTAACCCATATCGCGAAAAACCGAAATTCAAGAATCGCTTTATGCGGTGAACCGGTTATCGCGCGGGAATCCTGTCGGGGGCATTCGCCCGGCAGCGCCGCGCGCCGCTCGCCACGGCGTCAGGTCAGCTTCGGTGCGCGTACGCCCGCTGCCGCCACCCATTGCCCAGCTAAGACCGTCAGAAAGTGTAAGCGTAATGGCATCGGCCAGGCCGCCGTCACGGAACCGCTGCAGAGTCACGCCCTGGCCACGGCTCATCGCTGGCAGTTCGGACAGCGGAAACACAACGAGTTTGCGATTATCGCCCATCGTTGCGACGCTGTCATGGTCCGGCGCGATCAGGCGAACGATTGCCAGCTTTGCGCCGGGGCGAAGATTGACGACCTGCCGCCCTTTGCGCGTTTCGGCGATCACGTCGGCTACTTTCGCCACGAAGCCGCGGCCATCGGAGGCCGCAAGCAGCAATTTCGTCTCAGCGCGTGCGGCATGCAGTTGCACGATCCCGATATCGCCAGCGAGATCGATCATCAGGCGCACTGGTTCGCCAAAGCCGCGTCCGCCGGGCAGTTTGTCGGCCGGTAGGGTATAGAACCGGCCATCGGCCGCAGCGATCAGGATCTTGTCGGTCGTTTGCGCGTGAATGGCAAAAGCAGGGCCGTCACCTTCCTTGAACTTCATCGTTTCCGCGCTGGCAAGATCGGCATGGCCTTTCAGCGCGCGGATCCAGCCTTTTGCTGAGAGGATCACGGTCACCGGTTCGCGCTCGATCATCGCATCGAGCGGAATATCGCGCGGCGGGGCGGCTTCTTCGATTACCGTGCGGCGCGCGCCGAGCTTGGTTTCGAGTCCGTATTTTTCGCGCAGTTTGGCGAGATCTTTCTTGAGCTTGGCTTTCTGCTTTTTTGGATCCGCAATCAGTGCGGCGAGTTCGGCGCGTTCCTTGTCGAGCTTTGCGCGCTCGGTCTTGATTTCCATTTCCTCAAGCCGACGCAGCGAACGGAGCCGCATGTTGAGAATGGCTTCGGCCTGCCGGTCGTTCAGGGCGAATTCGGCGATCATCACAGGCTTGGGTTCGTCCTTCGTGCGGATGATTTCGATCACGCGGTCGAGATTGAGATAGGCAATCAGATAACCGTCGAGCAGTTCGATGCGGTCGTCGATCTTGCCGAGGCGATGCGTCGCGCGGCGGACGAGCACGTCGATCTGATGCGCCAGCCAGTCGGTGAGCACGCCTTTCAGGCTCATGACGCGCGGTGTCCGGTCCGCGCCGAGCACGTTCAGATTGAGGGGGATTTTGACTTCGAGTTCGGAGAGGCGAAACAGGCTTTCCATCAAAACATGCGGATCGACGGCCCGACTGCGCGGTTCGATGACGATGCGGATCGCTTCATCGCTTTCATCGCGGACATCGGCGAACACCGGCAACTTCTTCTCGTTGACCAGCGCCGCCAGCGCTTCGATCAGCTTGCCCTTTTGGACGCCGTAGGGAATCTCCGAGACCACAGCGACCCACGTGCCGCGGCCCAGATCCTCGACGGCCCATTTGGACCGGACACGAAAACTGCCGCGACCGGTGGCATAAGCTTGCGCAATCGCAGCAGGCGGATCGACGATCAGACCACCGGTCGGCAAGTCGGGCCCGCGCACATGATCGAGCAGCGCAATATCATCGGCGTCGGGCTGGTCGATCAGGTGGATGGCGGCATCGATGACTTCGGCGGCATTATGTGGAGGGATGTTCGTTGCCATGCCGACGGCAATGCCGCTCGCGCCATTGGCAAGCAGTTTGGGGAAGAGCCCCGGCATGATTTCGGGTTCTTCGTCTTCGCCGTTATACGTCGGGCGGTAATCGACTGTGCCATCGTCGAGACCGGCCATCAGGTCGATGGCAACGGCAGTCAGTCGCGCTTCGGTATAGCGATAGGCCGCGGCGTTATCGCCGTCGACGTTGCCGAAATTGCCTTGCCCGTCGACAAGCGGGTAACGCAGCGAAAATGTCTGCGCGAGGCGAACCATTGCATCATAGACTGACTGATCGCCGTGCGGATGATATTTGCCGATGACATCGCCCACGACGCGTGCGCACTTTTTGTAACCCGATGCCGGATCGAGCTTCAGCAAGCGCATTGCCCAAAGTAGACGCCGGTGAACCGGCTTCAGGCCATCGCGCAGATCGGGAAGCGACCGCGCTGTGATCGTCGACATTGCATAAACAAGATATCGGTCGCTCAGTGCGGCATCGAACGGTGCATCGACAATGTGGTCAAACGGATCAGTCAACTCAGTCCCCATTTCCAGCCACTAGCAGCGAAGATTTGTGGAAGCGAGAGGGCGAGAAAAAGCAAAAGGCCGAACTGTCTGCGGACAGTCCGGCCCAATGAAACCAATCAGCGCGACCCGATCGGCAAAGGATCAGCCGAGGCACCGGCGTTTCCGAAAAGACTTGTTCGCAATGGTCATGCACTGCCAACCCGTCAGCAATGCGCCGACATCCAATCCAACGCCATACGGACCTTAGGCGGTAGCGCGGACCAAGCGCGCCACAATCATCGGCACAATCAGATGCGGCAATGTCAGGATCGATAGTGTGATGAATGCCGTGCCGACCATCGTTTCCGATACAGTCACAGTTCCGAGCGTTGTAAAAACGAACGCAGCGATGCAAAGCGCCGCGACCGTGAGCGGTGCGACGGACGGCATCCATTGACGCGCCTGCCGCCAGTCGAGTGCGCGCTGCGCCGCTGAAAACTGGGCGGGTGAGTGCATAAGGCAAAAAAACAGCGCAAAACCGATGACCGGTGGGAGAGCAATCATCGAGGCAAGCGCGATTGCCGTGGCTGTCGCATGGCCACGATGTCCGTCCAGCCACAGCACTGTCGTGCTGACGGCAGCAGTGGCGAGCGCAACCGGCGCGATGAGGACCGCAACAGCCGCGAATATTTCGGCAGCCGCATCGCCGACCAGCAATGTGAACAGAGCCGAGATACTATCCCGATGCAGCAGGGCGGGTGTCGAGAGCAGAGCGGTCGCTGTTCCATGCGCCAAGAAAGGCGGCAGCCGGTCTGTCCAGTCTTCGGCAAAATGAATAATCGACAGCACGAAAAATATGACGAGTGAAGCCGCAGGAGCTGTTTGCCAAAGCGAAAACATCGCAGCTGCGCAAAAGAGATAGAGGGCGACAACCGCCGTCATATGCTCATTTCGATGCGCCCGCTTGATCAGTGCCAGATCGAAAGCACCGTGCGGAAGGCCGAAGACCAATATCGCGGCGCAAGTCGCCATCGTTATCGAAGGCGAATCAAAGACTGCCCCGGCACCGGTCAGCACCAATGCAGTCAATGACAGCGCGAGATGCGACGCGCGACTGAACGAAAAACGACCGGATGGTAAGGGAAACCATCCGGCCGAAGTGATGCCGACAGGTGCGACCCGGTGGGCAAACAGCATTTTATTTGGCGAATGCGGGTTGACCATATTCGGCCGCCGACTTTCTGACCGCAATGACGTAAATCAACACGCCGACACCGACCTTGGCGAGAATGTCTGCGATCGTGTACCCAACTTGGATACCGGTCGTCACCATGCCGCCACCCAGGGAGGTAAAGGGGATCATGTATACGATCGGGTAAAAGCCCCACGATGCGAACGTCAGCAACCGTGCTGACTTCACCAATTCGCGCACGTTTTCCGGTTGACGCTCAATCGACGCCCCCAGGCCACGAAACAGCTCAAACATCACATAGGCAAACGGGATTGTCGACAATGTTCCCCAGATCGCGCGTGTCGTATTGTCCGTGGCAATTTCGCCCGGGTAACCCAAAGCGACCATCAGCGCGGCAGCGGCGCCGAGTTTGACCGACTTCGACATGGTTTCGTCGTCGCTCAAGCGCATGACAAGCACCAATTCGACCAGCAACAACGGCACGGTCAGGAGCCAATCAACATAGCGATAGGCATCGTTAAACGCCACATTCGTTGCCGTTACGACACCATCGGCAACACCGTAAGCAGCGTTCCAGCTTTCGAAGATCCGGAAGTAATGGTACGCCGCGATCGCACAGACGAGCCCCGAGATCGTGAGCGCTGTCTTGTACGCAGGCCCGACTTGCGAGCGGCCGAACCAGAGGAACAGGGTTGCGGCAGCCATTGTCGCAAATGTGAAAGAAAATGCATTATAGACCAGTGAAAACTGGCCTGCGGTTAGTTCGTTCATTAAATACTCCACTATACCGGCAAGTGCGACCCGCCGGTCTCCGCTCAACTTGACCCTTGCCCAGAATAGGGCCCGATTTGCTGGCCAGACGAGACGGGGGAGACTGTCCGGCCA